>NZ_CEVWNY010000020.1:0-34318 GCF_982384815.1 Desulfitobacterium sp.
TTCCGGAAATTATTGAAGTAGGGGCGATAATTCTTCATGACAATGGAAAATTAGCGGATAAAACCTACAGTGCCTTTGTCAAACCCCGCTTTTGGCCGCGCTTAGCGGAAGAAAGTTATGGTATTACCGGAATTCGCCAAGAAGATGTGGATGGTGGGGTATCTTTAGCAGAAGCACTTCAACAACTCCGGAAATTAGCACCCCATCGGGATACTTATTTGGTAGCTTGGGGAGATGCCGACCGCAAAGTTCTAGGTAGTGTTTGTGAGAAATATGGTTTGGAATATCCTTATATTTGGGAAAATTACATTGATTTGGCGGAGCAATATAAAGCATTTCGTTCTTTTGATCATCTTATTTCTTTGAAGAGAGCAATTGAGGATAATTCCATTGAACAAATTGGCATCCTCCACTCCGCTCTTGATGACGCTATCAATGCCGCTCAGGTTATGGCAAAAATAATGAGTGAGGGTTGGAGTTTTCAACCTAAAGAACCGGCAGCTATCTCCGATGAAAAAAGGATTGCGATCATTCCTTCTAAGAATAAAAACTTTGTCGGGTGAATCATATTCTCTTACGCATAAACCCGAATCTATTGGCAAAGGCTATTTTATATTAGGGGTTTTTGGTAAGTACTAGGCAGCCGGTGAGGGCTAAAAAATTTTGGCTAGAGGGAAGAGATGACAAAAGTTATAATCGTGGAAGGAAAAACCGACAAGGGACGCCTTCAGGAAATTTTGGCAGAGCCTGTTGAAATACTTTGCAGCTATGGAACCATCAGCTATGAGAAAATTGAGGAATGGGCCACCCAGCTTGAGGATTCCGAAATATACCTTCTGGTGGACGCCGATGATTCGGGAGAAAAAATCAGAAAGAAGCTGAACCAAGAATTACCGAATATTCATCATTTATATACTCATCGCATGTATCGGGAAGTGGCAACGACACCTTTAGAGGTTCTTGCCCAGATTTTGGAACACGCTCACTTTCAGGTCAAAGAAATTCAGTTGGATGATAAGGGGTTTTAGTTTGACGGTTGTCCTCGTGGCAACCGTCATTTCGATGTTTCGATCATGTATTCTATATACTCGTGCCTAACCGGAAGGAACTTGTCAATATACAGCGAATCTAAGTTATCATGATTAATCCTTAGAAGGACCGGTAAGGTAGCCGATTGAATAGCATATAACGAAGGCCTAAGGACCTACCAACGCGAAAGGAAGATAACTGAATGCATGTAATCGCCAAGGAACTTAACGAACGGATCATAAAGGAGAATCCATATGTGTATGAGCTGCTTTCGGATCTGGGAAGGAATTTATATTATCCTAAGGGCATTTTGACCCAGACCGATGAGGCTAAGGAAAAGGCTTATCGTTTTAATGCTACGATCGGTATCGCAACCGAAAAAGGTCAGCCAATGTACTTGCCGGTAATCCATGATACATTAGCAGAGTATAATCCCCAAGATATTTACACTTATGCGCCACCGGCCGGGAAGCCCCGGATTAGGTCGGCTTGGAGGGAAAAACTACTTAAAGATAACCCCTCACTGCAGGGTAAAAATTTTAGCTTACCCATTGTCACCAATGCCTTAACCCATGGCTTAAGCATGGTGGCAGATCTCTTTTTAAATCCTCAGGATACCCTGGTACTGCCGGATAAGATATGGGGAAACTATAAATTGATTTTTGGTACCCGCAGAGATGCACAAATTCGTAATTTTAGCTTTTTCGCCGAAGATGGCAAGTTCAATGTCCAGGGTATGAAAGAGGCCCTTCTTGCTCTGAAAGACCAAGGAAAGGCAATACTCCTCCTTAATTTTCCGAATAACCCTACAGGCTATACACCAATTGAAGAAGAGGCTGATGAAATTGGTGAGGCCCTGTTGGAAGTGGCTGATCAAGGAGTTAATTTAGTGGTCTTGACGGACGATGCTTATTTTGGTCTGTTTTACGAAGATTCCATCAAGGAATCGCTATTCGGGCGGATTGCCAATATCCATCCCCGGATTCTGGCTGTGAAAGTAGACGGACCCACCAAAGAAGAATATGTATGGGGATTTAGGGTGGGCTTTATTACCTTCGCTGATTCCAGCAAAGCAGTCTGTGAAGTTCTTGAAAATAAGGCCAAAACCATTATCCGCGGTACTATTTCTAATGCATCTCATCCGGCTCAGACCTTTATCCTTCGTGCTCTGGAATCCCCGGATTTTGAAAAACAAAAGGAAGAAAAGTATTTAATAATGGCAGGCAGAGCGAAAAAGGTTAAGAGTATCCTGAATTCCGGGAAGTATCAGGACTTATGGGACTACTATCCTTTTAATTCCGGTTACTTCATGTGTTTAAAGCTTAAAGGGGTTAAGGCCGAGGAATTACGGGTTCATTTATTGAATGAATATGGTGTGGGAGTTATTGCTCTTGGGGAATCCGATATTCGCGTAGCCTTTTCCTGTGTAGAAGAAGAAGATCTGGAAGAGTTATTCAAACTTATTTACCAAGGAACCAAAGATTTAGCATAGTAGGAGTAAATGCCTTGGAAAAGCAGCAAAGGATTTCTGTGCGGACCTTAGTAGAGTTTGTCTTAAGGCAGGGGGACCTACAGATGGGATTTATGAGCGGGTCAAGGCTGTTGGAAGGTATTCAGGCCCATCAGTATTTACAAAAAATTCGGGGAGCAGATTATCAGCCGGAAGTACCATTAGGAACAGTATATCAGGCAGATGGGCTTAGTTTAGAAATTCACGGACGGGCAGATGGGATCTGGAGAACTGAATCGGGAATTATCATCGAAGAGATAAAATCCACTTCTTTGGATTTAGAGTTAATTGATGAATCCTTTAACATTTTGCACTGGGCGCAAGCTCAGTGCTATGCTTATATATTGGCTGAACAAGACCGGTTAAAGGAGGTCCTAGTTCAGCTAACCTATATTCACTTAGAGACTCATGAAACGAAAGAATTAAAGAGGGTATTTAGTTTTAGTGAACTAGAGGTTTTCTTTGGTGATCTGGTCCAAAAGTACTGTGCCTGGGCCCAAAAGCTATCCTTATGGACAGAGATGAGGAATGCCGGTATTAGGCAGTTGGAATTTCCTTATCCTGCTTATCGCAAAGGGCAAAGGGAATTGATGATCGCCGTGTATAAAACCATTAGGGAGGGGAATAAACTTTTTGCCCAGGCTCCCACCGGTATTGGTAAGACCTTGGGTACGATTTTTCCGGCTTTAAAGACCCTTGCCGAAGGAAAAGAGTCCCCAATTTTTTATCTTACGGCCAAAACCATCACGCGAACCGTTGCCGAAAACACTTTGCAGATGTTAAAAGGGGCCGGACTAGCTATCAAAAGACTAACCATTACCGCTAAGGATAAGATTTGTTTCTGCCCTGATAGTGATTGTGCCGCCGAAGAATGCATTTACGCCAAAGGGTTTTATGACAGGGTAGGAACGGCTTTGGAGGATATGTTTGAGAGGGATGAATGGAGTCGCGAAGCAATTGAGAAAGCTGCCAGAAGGCACACAATCTGTCCTTTTGAATTTTCCTTGGAATTATCTAATTGGGCCGACTTTATCATCTGCGACTATAATTATGTTTTCGATCCCCGAGTATTTCTCAAACGCTTTTTCCTTGAGGGGGGAGGATATACCTTTCTCATTGATGAAGCTCATAACTTAGTCGATCGAGCCCGGGAAATGTTTTCGGCCGAGTTAAGTAAAGCGGAATTTTTAGATCTCAAAAACTTAGTTCAGGATAGTGAACCCATATTAGCTAAACGGCTCCAGACCGTAAACAAGAACTTTTTGAAATTGAAGAAGCAAGGGTTGGAAGTAGAAAAAGATGCACCAACTTCCTTATATTCCTCTTTAGAGAGAGTCGCTCAAGAAGCGGAAAAGATCTTCAAGAAAGAGGAATCCCCCCTCTGGCTGGAGAAGCTAACCGAGTTGTACTTTAAGATCCAGGCTTTTTTACGGACAGCGGAAAATTATGATGATCATTACCTTACTTATTACCGGAACTCGGAAGTAGATTTTCGGATTAAGCTTTTTTGTGTAGATCCATCCCGGTGTTTGGCTCAGGCTTTAAGCAAAGGGGGAGCGGCGATTTTCTTTTCCGCTACTTTGAGTCCGGTGGAGTATTTTATTCAGATCTTAGGCGGAGCAAAGTCCTCATATAAGCTACGGCTTCCTTCACCATTTCCCCCGGAGAATCTTTCTGTACTTATTCAATCCCGAATATCTACGAAATACGCTCATAGGTCTTTATCCCTAGATCAGGTGGCCGAAGCAATTGAGAAATTTGTCGGCCAGAAAACCGGAAATTACCTGGTATTTTTTCCCTCTTACGAATATCTTGAGAGAGTTTATGAACGTTTTGAAATATGTTATCCTGAAATAAAGGTTATTCTTCAAACCGGCGGGATGACGGAAGAATCAAGAGAAGATTTTTTGGCAGCCTTTCAAGAGGGGCCTGGGGTAACACTTGTGGGCTTCGCTTTATTAGGCGGAATGTTCGGTGAAGGAATTGATCTGACGGGGGATAGATTATCGGGAGCCGTAATCGTAAGCGTAGGGCTGCCCCAGGTTGGACCGGAAAGGGAAATTATTCGGACCTATTTTCAAGATAGATATAACCTTGGCTTTGAATTTGCCTATATCTATCCGGGGATGAATAAGGTTCTCCAGGCCTGTGGCCGAGTTATTCGTACCGAAGAGGACCGAGGAGCTATCCTCTTGATTGATGAGCGATTTTCCCGCTACACCTATAAGAAACTCTTCCCCAAAGAATGGAAGAAGATTAGGTATATCCAGGAAAATTCCGAGATCAAACCGATGCTGCAAAAGTATTGGTTGTCTTAGGGTCATTCCTTGACTGAAAAAGGATAGAATAGTTAGAGAAAGGAGAGAGGACAAATCGATAATCAAAATAAGTCAAATCAGCCGGAACAATTTGGGTTAAACCCCGATACCTACGATCCCCAAGATATTAGTGAAGTCAATAGCGAGGAACAGAAACCGGCAAAGGAACAAAAGAAGGGTATCTGGGCCATAGGGGCCTTTATTGTGGCCTTGTTAACCAAGGGGAAATTTATAATCTTTTTTTTATTATCCAAGCTAAAATTCCTCTTTGTTTTCCTGAAGCTGAGTAAATTCGCCACTACTGCCTTTTCGATGTTAGCTACGGTCTGGATTTATGCGGTTTTCTATGGGGCAAAATTCGCTTTAGGATTTGTGGCTTTGCTCTTTGTCCATGAGATGGGTCATTATGTGACAGCGAAAAAAGTGGGCTTAGCCGTATCCGGCCCGGTGTTTATTCCCTTTGTGGGTGCCTTAATCGGTATGAAGGAAAATCCTAAGGATGCGGTAACAGAAGCTCAAGTTGGTTATGGCGGACCTCTTTTCGGTAGCCTGGCGGCAGTTTTATGTTTATTTGCCTATTGGCTAACGGGTAATGAATTGGCCTTGGTTTTAGCCTATGTAGGGTTTTTCCTAAATATCTTTAACTTGCTTCCGGTTCATCCTCTGGATGGGGGAAGGATTGTTTCCGCGGTTTCACCTTATTTATGGTTAGTTGGAATTCCGGTATTAATTTATCTCTTGCTTAAGTACTTTAACCCGATTATTTTACTCGTTGTAGTATTGGGTTTAATTCAGGTCTATAAATTATGGAAAAACCGCCATGAACTAAAAGTGTATTATGAGGTGCCCTTAAAGGAACGGGTACAATTCGCCATTCTCTATTTTGGGTTGGTTGGCTCTTTAGGAATGGGACTAACCTATACCTTAGAGCTGCTTAACTAGGGAGTGAAAAAGTTCTTTGAGGGTAAACTAAAGAAAATCTAAGACAGGAGGAATTCTTGTGGGTAGTATTCAAGAAAACCACGTGGATTTAGAGCGCCGGGAAGATGTGATTATGTCTTTCTACTATGATCAAGACTCGCCCTCCGGGGTAGGATTCGAGACCATAGATGTTTTAGCCCAGTATGAAGATACTCTTTGCCAGGCTATGGAATTAGCCACACGAATCAGCGATACTTTACCTGATGAAGCTAAAGCAATCATGGCTAAGGAAGGTATTCCGCTATATCGGATTTTTACAGATCAGGAAGGGTTTTGGGGCGAGTGGTGTAATAGTGAGAAAATGGATGTGGATAACCAGATGAATAAACTACTGGACAAAATCGCTGAAGACCTGAAAAATGCTGCCAACTAGATCATTGCTTACTAAGCCACCCCTGTGGTAACATTGAAGAAAAAGACAACAATTGAGGTATTTTTTGCATGGGGACCCAAAAACCAAAGTTTTATGCGGTGCGAGCCGGTCGGGAAAAGGGCGTATTTAGCTCTTGGGAGGAATGTAAAAAAGCCATTCATGGCTATTCCGGAGCGGTATATAAATCTTTTCCAACTCAAGAAGGAGCACAGGCCTGGTTCGCCGGTGAAGATTTAGAATCCTTCGGTATTGGCTGTGACGGTCTGAAAAACGGCTCTTTTGGGGCTGATTATGACGTTTATACGGACGGTAGTTATGTCAATGGACAGTACTCTTGGGCCTATGCCTTTGTTAAAGAAGGCAAAGTGGTTTATGAAGATAGTAATGTGGGCAAGAACCCTGCTGCTGCAACCATGCGTAATGTCGCAGGAGAGATCGCCGCTGTCCTCTATGCTGTTAAGCGAGCCGCCCAATTGGGCGTAAAAATTCGTATTCTCCATGACTATGCCGGAATTGCTCACTGGGCCACAGGAGAATGGAAGGCGAAAAACGAATTTACCCAAGCCTATGCCAAAATGATGAATGAATATCGGGGAGTATTTACTTTTGAGAAGGTAAAGGCTCATAGTGGTAATGAATTCAATGAATATGTGGACAAAAAGGCTAAAATGGCCTTGGGTATAGAGTAAAATGGTTGAGCCTGCCGGTGGTGGGCTATATTTTCTTTGGAGGGATAAAGCAATGAAGTTTAAAGATTTTTCTTATTCACGTCCAGACCTAGATAAATTAAAATCCGAATTCCATATCCTCCTGGAAAAATTCAAGACAGCCGAGAAATTCGAAGATCAGGATCAGCAGCTTAGTGAAATTAATTCCTTACGTGGGGAATTTGAATCAATGTCCCAGATTGTTTCCATTCGCCAAACCATCGATACCACTGATACCTATTATGAGCGGGAACAAGAATTCTTTGATGAGAATTTACCGGTCTACCAAGGGTTGGTTTCCGACTTCTATCAGGTCTTAATAAGCTCAATCTTTCGCCCCCAACTTGAACAAAAATGGGGGAAGCAGCTATTTCGGATTGCTGAGTTGACTCTCAGGACCTTTAAGCCGGAAATTATCGAAGACCTTCAAATAGAGAATAAATTATCTACTGAATATACTAAGTTAATCGCTGCGGCTAAAATCTTTTTCGAGGGTGAGGAGCGCAACCTTTCCGGTCTAGGCCCCTTTTTACAATCACCGGATCGTCAATTGCGTAAAAAGGCTAATGAAGCTAAATATGCCTTTTTTACCGAACACGAAGCAACCCTTGACCATATTTATGACCAACTGGTTAAAGTGCGGACACGTATCGCGCAAAAACTGGGCTACCCTAATTATGTTGAGTTAGGTTATGCTCGGATGTTGCGTTCAGACTATGACTCGACAATGGTAGCCAACTTTCGTAGGCAGGTGAAAGAGGATATTGTACCTGTGGCCACCGGCCTGCGTGAGCGGCAACGCCGGCGGCTGGGTTTAGATAACTTCTATTATTATGATGAAAAGATTAGTTTTAACTCCGGTAACCCCAAACCCCATGGTGACCCAAATTGGATTCTGGAGAATGGTAAACAGATGTATCGGGAGTTATCGGCGGAAACCGGAAAGTTCTTTTCCTACATGATCGACCATGAACTTATGGACCTGGTAACCAAAAAAGGAAAAGCCGGCGGTGGCTACTGTACTTATATTAGTAAATATAAATCGCCCTTTATCTTTGCTAACTTTAATGGAACTTCCGGGGATGTGGATGTGTTAACCCACGAAGCAGGCCATGCTTTTCAAGTTTATTCCAGCAGAAATTATACTCTTCCTGAGTATCAATGGCCTACTTACGAGTCTTGTGAAATTCATTCTATGAGCATGGAGTTTTTTGCTTGGCCTTGGATGGAACTTTTCTTTGAGGAAGAGGCAGACAAATATCGTTTTGCTCATTTAAGCGAGGCACTGCTTTTTATCCCTTATGGAGTGAGCGTAGATGAATTTCAGCATTTTGTGTACGAGAATCCCGAGGCCACCCCGGCCCAAAGAAAAGCCGCATGGCGTGAGATCGAAAAAAAATATCTTCCCCACCGGGACTATGAAGGAAATGAGTATTTGGAGCGGGGGGGATATTGGCATCAACAAGGGCATATCTTCGGCAATCCTTTCTATTACATCGATTATACGCTCGCTCAGATCTGCGCTTTTCAATTCTGGAAAAAGTCCCGGGAAGAATCGGCAAAGGCTTGGCAGGATTACTTAGGCCTTTGTAAAGTCGGGGGCAGCTTATCTTTCCTGGAATTAGTTAAGTTAGGTAATTTAATTTCTCCTTTCCAAGAGGGATGTATTAAATCCGTAATTGGAGTTATTGATCAATGGCTAAATCAGGTTAATGACTTAAAATTCTAGACTTTGGAGGAAAATATGGCAACCTTAGAGGCACTTGAAACAAGTAAAGTGTGGAAATATCTTGGCATCGAAATCATTACCAATGATAAAGGCCAAAGTGGGGTTAAAGTTAATAATACTGAAAATCTAAAACAAGTCCATGGTAATCTTCATGGCGGCATAATCGCTACCGCCATCGATACGGCCATGGCCGTGACTGTTAATGAGGCGATCGGGCCTGATCAGTATGCAGTTACTGTTGAATTAAAGGTAAACTATCTCTTGCCGGTTGCCGATTCAGATATTTATGCCTTTGCCACCCTTGTCAAAAATGGCAAAAGACTGTTTATGGCCACAGTGGAGGTCTATGATGAGGAGCAAAATATCGTTGCTATCGGCTCGGGGACTTTTTCGATTATCAATAGGCGAAGGGAATAGCTATGTTTATTTCCTGCAGTGGGGAGAAGAGAATTTTTGACGTTCCTGATGAAGGCTCAGCTGTTGTAGCCGGTTATTGGACTCCGGAATTGGGATTAGTTAAAGGTCCTATCCGTATAGCCTGGCATAAGCGTAAGATTAGCTTGCTGAACTTCGCTAATCTTATGGCGTACAGTGAGGATTCCAGGGAAGCAGGGTATTCCCGGCAAGCTGAATATTCTTGGCTTTCCTATATCCTCATGCCCGGTTTCATAGATGCCCATGTTCATTTGGCACTGGATAGTATAGATTTTTATCAATGCTTGGCTAATTGGCAGGAGCCCTTGGGAATTGAAGAGGGAATAAAGGGATTTCTGCGTCGCTATTTGGAAAATGGAATTGTTGCCATTCGCGATGGAGGTGACTTGCCCGGCTTCGCTTGGGCGGCCAAGAGGGGTATCGATAGCAAAGTCTGGCCGGGACCTAAAGTGGTGTCGGTGCGGGAAGCCGTGGCTAGAGAAGGAATGTACGGACGCTTTCTGGGGCGGGGGTTCAAAAGTATTCAAGACTGGCTCCAGGTCGAAGAAGAATTCTTCAACCAAGGAGCGGATCAGCTTAAGGTAATCGTTACCGGCATCATTCGCTTTGATCACTATGGTCAGGTTGGCCCGGTTCAGTGGACGGTTGAGGAGCTTAAAGAGCTTGTTCACTCTGCCCATCAAAGAAGAGTTCGGGTGATGGCTCATGCCAGCGGTGAAGAAGGGATCGCCAGGGCCATTGAAGCCGGCGTGGATTCTATCGAGCATGGGTATTATATAACTTCGGAACAGCTCCGGGAAATGAAGGTTAAAAATATTGCTTGGGTACCCACCGTAGCCCCCATCGGCAACCTTTTAAAATATCCTTCGGGTAGATATTCCGAACATGAGATCAGCAACCTATCCCGAATACTTGAAGGACATTTAAATAGTATTCGGGAGGCCTTTTTTACCGGTGTTCCTTTAGGGATTGGCACGGACGCCGGTGCCTATTCGGTTTCTCATGGAGACTCTTTTCCGGATGAGTTAGCCTGGATGGGTGAGGCAGGGATCCCTCAGGAGGAAGTGTATCGTCTTGCCACCCGTGAAAATGCACGAATCTGCGGCCTGACTGAGTATGGAAGAGTGGAAGTGGGCACACCGCTAGGTTGTCTCCAGTTAGTTCCCGAGAGCACTTTCTTGTATTGCGGGGCTTAAGGTGGGCGATGCTGCCTCCCGGTACTTACGAAGAACTTACCAACTTAAAGCAAAAATATAACCCGGGAGATCCTCCCGGGTTATATTTTTTTTACTGAGGAAGATCCTTAAGCTTCAAGGACATAATACCGACATTACCCTGTCTTTCTAATTCCTTAAAGCCAAACTCCTTGTACATATTCAGGGTGTTTAAGCAATCTTAAGAAGTTCTTAAGATTTGCATGGGGTGAATGATAAGAATTAATTGGTATCATAGCTCTCAAGAAAACGGAAGGAGCGTGATATAATTTGTACAGGTTAAAAAGGGTGAGGTGTCGTCATTATGAATATTCTTGTTTGCGACGATGATAAAGAAATCGTCGAAGCTATAAAAATTTACCTGACCAATGAGGGATATAAAGTCTCTAAAGCACAGAATGGTCTGGAGGCCCTGCGAATTATTGAAGAGCAGACCATTCATCTGGTAATTATGGATATTATGATGCCCCAAATGGATGGGATCAGGGCAACGATGAAAATCCGTGAAGAACGCAATATCCCCGTCATTATGCTTTCAGCGAAGTCCGAGGATACGGATAAGATCATGGGGTTAAACATGGGGGCCGATGATTACATCACTAAGCCCTTTAATCCTCTGGAATTAATTGCTCGGGTGAAATCGCAATTGAGAAGATATACAACGCTAGGGAGTTTGGAGAGCAAAAGCAATCTCTATAAATCCGGAGGCTTAGAGATCGACGATGAAAGCAAATGTGTCACTGTGGATGGCGAGGAAGTGAAGTTGACACCTGTTCAGTATAAGATATTGAAACTGCTTACCGCTAACGCGGGAAGGGTTTTTTCAATTGATCAGATCTATGAAAGAGTCTGGAATGAGGCCGCTTTCAGTGCTGAAAACACAGTAGCTGTTCACATTCGCAAGATTCGGGAAAAGATTGAAATCAATCCGAAGGAGCCCAAATATTTAAAGGTGGTGTGGGGAATTGGATATAAAATCGAAAAGCTTTAGCCATTCACCTCTGATCAAGGTTTTGGCTTTTATTATTGTGGTGTTCTGCTTTACCCAAGGGATTACGCAAGTTCTTACGATCGTTAATCGCAGCAATTTAGGCGTGGCCCTCGAAGAAAGCTATTATCTTAGTGAGAGCTTCATCAATGAGAGCAGCAGTATTATTGGGGATCTCCGACAACTCAGCCGCTATCAAAATGAAGAGTATATCCTAGCCGGCAAATCCATTTCAGAAGATAAGCTAAGGAATAGAACAGATAATTTATACTGGGAATTTCAGACTAGATCTGTAAAATATAATCCTAATCAGTCGGAGGGGCAAAATTATCAGATCTTCCAGGAAGAATACAAGGATGAAATAGCTAAGCTTAAGGAACGCATGATCCAAGAAGATCTCTATGATTATCATACCCGATTGCAACGGCTTAACGGGTATAAAGGATTGAATTATTACGTAAAAGATGGGGATTTCGAATTCACTAATTCCGGAGCCAAGAAAAAAGAAGGGTACACTTCCTATCCGGCCTATCTAATCTTTGAAGGCTTTATCCGAGATGTCCATCCCCAGGAAATCGAAGCTAATCAACGTTTCCGTTGGCTTACCCCGGATTTTTACTCCCTTGATTACCCAGATGCGTTGTATATCGGGTATGGAGAGGAATTTTTAACCCCTCGCCTTATAAATTGGCAGAATGACAGGGAATTTGCTAATCAAGCCCTTTACCGGATGGCAGGGTATTTTGGGGGTCTTGTGGTTGCTTTTATCTTCCTCCTTTATATTTGGGGGAGAAATTACCGAGAGGATCAAGAGGTTCATTTTCATACCCTGGATCGAATCTATAATGATATAAATGTAATAATTTGTACTATCTTAATCATTTCCTGGTTCGCAATCGCTAGCGAGATGTATAAGGCAAATTTAGGTGCGGAGATCTTCTACCTCATAACGATGGTCATTGCGGCCTTGGGATTGTTCTTTGTCTTAGCACTTGTCAAACACATTAAGAATAAAACCCTATTTAAACACACCTTAGTATATACGGTCTTCTATAAGATCTTTTCCGGTCTCAAAGCTATCTTTGATAGTGGCAGCCTTGGGGTTAAGGTGGCGATCCTTACCGTTGGTTATCCCCTCTGCATAGCTCTAACGTTCTTTATGTTCCCGGTTACGATCGGGGTAGCAGTATGGCTGTCTTTTAGGAAAGTAAAAGAGTTTGAGGCTATCAAGGAAGGAGTTAAAAGGGTAAAAGGGGGGGACCTCTCCACTAGCATATCCATCACCGGGAAAGGGGAACTTGCCCAATTAGCGGCGGATCTCAATAGTATCACCGATGGCTTAAATAAAGCGGTGGAACATGAAATTAGAAGTGAACGTTTAAAAACTGAGCTGATCACCAATGTATCACACGATATTCGCACCCCTTTGACTTCCATCATTACCTATGTAGACTTATTGAAAGCAGAAGTGAACCCCGAAAAAGTAAAGGAATATATAGAAGTCCTTGAGCAAAAATCCCAGCGGTTAAAAGTACTAACCGATGATCTCTTTGAAGCTGCCAAGGCCTCCAGCGGCGACATTCCCGTGAACTTTGAGAGAATTGATATCATATCCCTCCTGAACCAAGGTTTAGGAGAGCTGGATGAAAAAATCCAAGAGCGCAAGCTGGACTTCAAGTTAAACTATCCCCGCGAAAAGGTTTGGGTCAAAGCAGATGGGAAACTCCTGTGGCGATCTTTGGAGAATCTTTTGTCCAATATCTTTAAATATGCATTGGAAGGGTCCAGGGTATACGTGGACTTAGAAGATGCCGGTCCGGGGGTAAGGTTAACCATCAAAAATATCTCTGCCTATGAATTGAATATTTCGGCAGACGAATTAATGGAACGGTTTAAGCGGGGGGATGAATCAAGAAGCAGCAATGGAAGCGGTTTAGGGTTATCAATCGTCAAAAGCTTGATTGAAATTCAAAAAGGGAGCTTTGCGATCGAAGTAGATGGGGATCTCTTTAAGGTGATTATTTTCTTATCCAAAGACGAAAGTCATTAAACCTCATTTTCTCCCTAAATAGTTGATATAATAGACAAATTTTACCAAGGTAAATATACCTACCATCTCGAACCTTTATCATAGAAAAACATGAATCCTTAATTAGGAGTGGTCGAGATGTTTAAAAAAAGTAAGGCCTTGAGGCAGGGACCCCAAGCAGAGCAGCCTTTGGCAGATCGGAAAAAGTTTAGAAGCTTAGGTCATCCGGTTGAGGCGATAGAATTGCTGCAGGGAGTCACCGAGAATTTAGCCAATGCCGATAAACATTCTTTAGAATCCTTCATTTTGTATCTTCGCCAGTGTGCCGACGATATTCAGTTTAAGTATTATAAAGCCCGCTGCAAGTTTACAATTATCCCTGTAGAAGATTCCTTAGCCTTCTGGGTATGTCATGGTTTGGGTAGCCTTCCCGAAAACACCCGCTACTCTACTTTCAAAGGGGAAGTATTGGAGATGCTAAAAATATTGGCTTTGGCAAACCAAGAAATTGCCAAGGTGAGCCAAAATGCCAATCTCAGGTATCAGGATCTGTTTAAAGAGATGGATTTCGCCTTAGCTTTGCTCCGCGGAGAATACCCGATTTTCTTCAATAGCCTTACCGAAAATCCACTTTTGGTCCCTGTTTTTAATTTTAGTCTAAAGAATGAAAAAGGCTTCGTCATGACCGTCCCGCGGCTTCATTGCCTGGGTGTATTCCAACCCCTAAGTCAGGAGGATTCCTTAATCCCCATTTTTCACGCGCTGGCCCATATCCTCCATTATAAGTTAACGGAGGATGCCAAGGTTATGCCTCCGGGCTTCATGAACATGCATAAGAAAGTTTTCGATGATTATCCAAGAAACTATGAGGAGTGGGGAGAAATCTTTGCCGAAACTTTTATTGCTTCTCTTTTATATGAAACCGAACACATGCCTTTAGTTGCTTACATGGAGCTTTGTCACCAGGATCAAGTAGTATTGAGAGATTACTTCAGCTGGCTGGAGATGATCTTTGCTTCCAGTCTTCAGGAAAACATGCAGAAAGTCATACATCAGTGGGATTACCTCAAAAGAGCATAGGCGACAATAAGCCTTTCCGATAATGAGATCATTGTCAGGAAAGGCTTTTAGTTTAAGAATATATATGCTATTTTAGAGAGGACAGGTATTATGGTCGGATATTTTCCGACTTAATCAGTTATTTTTACCGTGGAGGAAGTTATTTGAACATCCAGATTTTTGGTACGAAAAAATGCTTTGCTACTAAAAAAGCTGAGCGGTTTTTTAAAGAACGGAATATTAAATACCAGTTCATCGACTTAACTGAAAAAACTTTAAGCAAGGGCGAACTACAAAGTGTCAAAAACTCTGTTTCCTTAAGTGAGCTTATTAATCAAGAGGCGAAAGAATATAAGACCTTGAATATTGATAAGATCCGCAGTGCAGAGATGAAAGAGGAGCTTCTCTTAGCTCATTACAAACTTTATCGGACTCCTATTGTCCGCAACGGCAAGAAAGCAACGGTAGGTTATCAACCAGAATTGTGGAAAGACTGGGAGTAGTGATGATTTGTGAGCAGGAGGAGGCAAGTGATTTGAAGTCTGTGATGAAAGCAATTTTAGTAGGAATCGGTACTACAAGCGTAATTCTTGGGGTCATCGGTTTGTTTTTGCCGATTATGCCGACAACGCCCTTTTTGCTTTTGGCCGGTGCCTGCTATATGCGAAGCTCTGAAAAGCATCATAAACGACTCTTGGCTAATAAGTGGCTCGGTCCTTATCTACGGGATTATTACGAAAATAAAGGTATACCTTTATATACCAAAATTCTCTCGATATCCTTTCTGTGGATTTCCTCATTAGTTTCCATGGTGTTTTTCGCCAAATTTTTAGGGGCAAGACTGCTCATTATCTGGGTAGGAGTAGGGGTAATAACCTTTTTGCTTAGGCAAAAAACCAAAAAGCCTGTGGTAAGTGCCGGAATGAATAATGGGTACGGAGGGAAGGACTAAATTGGGTAGAATTCAAGCCAAGGATTCTTATGAGTATCCTTATTCACCGCAAATGATTTTTCACGTGCTTGCTGATCTGACCGGCTATAAAAATTGGTGGCCGGGTGAATTTAGAGTACGGGTTTTAGAAAAAACTACCGATCATCTCCATGCCAAAGTAGAGATCTGGGCATCAGGGGGATGGTTTCGTTGTGAAACAGTTTCCTTAGCTTTTCCGCGGCGTATAGATATTCGCTATTACCAAGGCGTAGTCTTAGGAGAGAGTTGGTGGGATTTAGAGGAACTTGAAAATGGCGGGACTAAAGTATGTTATTCAATTAACCTCGAGCCCAATGGAAGAATAATGGGTTTTGCTGCAAGAGTGATCAATATTTCCGCACTGCATTCCTTTCAATTTAAACGGGTGCTCAAGGGATTGCATCGCCATCTTGAGGCACTGGCCCTTGAAGACAAGCCCAAAGAATTTCAATAGACTTTCTCCTTTTCTATAGCATTCCGTGTTCTCTTGCATAGGATATACGGAAAATCTATAGAAAGGGGTGTACCTATGAATTATGTGGTAAAACCTGGGGAAACGCTTGTTGACATTGCCTATATGTTCAACACCACAGTAGAAGAGCTATGCATGTTAAATCCTCAAGTCGTTGATCCTATGTGTCTTTTCCCGGGTCAAGTTATTTGTGTACCTTCACAAACTTATGCTATGCAGTCTCAAATGTCCATGGAAGCCCATATGATGGTTTCTTCCGGATCTTGTCCGACCCTACGACAAGGTTCAACCGGCCCGGCAGTTACAAGGCTGCAACAACTTTTAACTTCTCACGGCTTTAGCCCGGGAGCCATTGACGGAATTTTTGGACCTAAGACTCATGCAGCTGTCGTTGCTTTTCAAGGCAGCCGGGGGCTGGTGCAGGATGGGATCGTTGGCGTTAAGACCTGGACGGCTTTAGGAGTAACCTGCACGACTCCGCCACCGCACCCACAGCCTTGTCCAACCTTAAGGTTTGGTTCCCGCGGCCCATCGGTAACAGAACTTCAGTCCTTGCTGACATCTCACGGGTTTAGCCCGGGAGCTATTGATGGTATTTTTGGGTCCAAGACTCAAGCAGCCGTGATTAACTTTCAAAAGAGCAAAGGACTGGTTCCGGATGGTATCGTTGGCGTGCGCACCTGGACCGCTCTTGGTAAAAACTGTTCAACTCCTGGGCCCCATTGTCCTATCTTAAAGATGGGCTCGCGCGGACCGGCTGTATCTGAGCTCCAGTCTCTGCTTACATCTCATGGATTTAGCCCGGGTGCCATTGATGGCATTTTTGGGTCCAAGACTCATGCGGCAGTCGTTAACTTCCAAAAGTGCAAAGGTCTTGCTCCTGACGGTATAGTCGGACCAAAGACTTGGGCCGCTTTAGGGAAACATTGCTAAAAGTTCTTTTGAGCTCAAGTATTCAGTGCGAATTCTGAGATAACTATAGTAAAGCCAGATAATAGCATCCGCTGCTATTATCTGGTTGTTTTCATGTCAGCGAATGGGGATTTAGAGGAAATTCATCTGCGATGTAGAATAACTCATCGAGTATATCTAATTATTTTGAGCGATATTTAGCTTTTTGTGTCTTGAATCACGGACTAATTCATATATTACTATATATAATATGTCCAACTCCTTGGGTTCTCGTATTTCCAGTATTTTAAGTCCGGGAGACCTATTTTACCAGCGGTTTAAGAATTCAGACAACTAATATCGCTCTGTTTTATGCTATAGTATATATAGGGAATATATATTATTTGTTTAATCTGATAGGAGGAAATTGGATGACCAAGGTGCTCAATGTTGGGCTCGATGTGGGTTCTACGACTGTTAAAATGGTTATTCTCAGTCCTGAACAAGGCATTGTCTATAAGCAATATTTGAGGCACTTTTCGAATATCAAAGAAACCGTTCTTTCGATGTTAGATGAGGCAAAAGATATATTAAATAGTCAATTGATGACAATGATGATTGCCGGTTCAGGCGGCTTTAACCTTGCCAAAAAATTAAAGGTTCCCTTTGTTCAAGAAGTGATTGCCGGCACTACTGCGGTAAAAAAGATGATTCCCCAGACCGATGTGGCCATTGAACTGGGTGGAGAAGATGCCAAAATCACTTATTTTGGAGAATCTATTGAACAACGGATGAATGGTACTTGTGCCGGGGGTACAGGTGCCTTTATTGACCAAATGGCTGCCTTACTTCAAGTGGATGCGGAAGGTTTAAATGAGTTGGCAAAGAACTATAAAACCATTTATCCGATTGCTTCCCGCTGTGGCGTTTTTGCCAAGTCGGATGTTCAACCATTGTTGAACGAAGGTGCCGCAAAGGAAGATATTGCCGTTTCTGTTCTCCAAGCGGTTGTCAATCAGACAATTACGGCCTTGGCTCAAGGGCGGCCCATCCGTGGACATGTGGCCTTCCTTGGTGGCCCCTTGTATTTTCTATCTGAGCTGCGTAAGCGTTTTGTTGAGACCTTGAAACTTGAAGGGGATTATGCAATTTTCCCCGAGGATGCTCAATATTACGTGGCTTTAGGCGCAGCTTTAGCATCCCAAAATGAAGAAGCTTTCTTAGCCCGGACCCTCTTTGATAATGCACCTTTTATCAATAACATCGTCCATGAAGAAGATACAGTCGCCGAGCCCCTCTTCGCCAATGAAGAAGAATATCGGAGTTTTCAAGATAGACATGCCCGTCATAAGGTGAATCGCCGGGATTCCCAAGAGTATGTTGGGGATGCCTATCTTGGTATAGATGCGGGATCCACAACGACAAAAGTAGCTTTGATCGATGCAGAGGGCAGCTTGCTTTATTCCTATTATGGGAGCAATATGGGCAGCCCCTTGGAATCAACCATCGCGGCCCTCAAGGATATGTATTCTAAGCTGAACCCTGGAATTAATATTCGTAATTCTACCGTGACCGGTTATGGAGAACAGCTAATTAAAGCTGCTTTAAAAGTGGATATTGGCGAAATTGAGACCGTAGCCCATGCCAAAGCAGCAGATTTTTTCCTGCCGGGAGTAAATTTTGTTCTGGACATTGGTGGACAAGACATGAAGAGCCTGGTCATCAAGAATGGTGTCATTGATTCGATCATGCTCAATGAAGCTTGCTCATCCGGCTGTGGTTCTTTCGTAGAGACTTTTGCCAATTCACTGAATATGGAGGTCAAGGAATTTGCTCGTCTCGGCTTGGCATCCCAAAATGCCGTAGACCTGGGTACCCGTTGCACTGTGTTTATGAATTCCAAGGTTAAACAAGCCCAAAAAGAAGGTGCAACAGTCGGTGATATTTCCGCCGGAATCTCCATGTCGGTGATTAAGAATGCTTTATTCAAAGTTATCCGCTTGCGTAATACGGAAGAATTGGGCGAAAAAATCGTGGTTCAAGGGGGCACCTTCTACAATGATGCAGTGCTTCGTTCCTTGGAAAAATTATTGGGCCGTGATGTAGTCCGTCCGGATATTGCAGGGATTATGGGAGCCTTTGGAGCCGCATTAATTGCCAAAGAGCGTTATGATACCGGTCACGAGACTGAGCTGCTTCGGGCAGATCAACTCCAGGCCTTTACTACAGAAACTACCATGAAACGCTGCGGCTTGTGTGGCAATAACTGCCAATTGACTATTAAACATTTTTCCAGCGGGGAATCCTTTATTTCCGGGAATCGCTGTGAGCGGGGTGCCGGACAAGAAAAGGTTGAAAACGGTATTCCCAACCTCTACGATTATAAATACAAGAGGCTATTTCGGTATAAACCGTTATCCGGTGATGAAGCCCCCCGCGGGTTGATCGGAATTCCCCGTGTCCTCAATATTTATGAGGATTATCCCTTCTGGTTTACTTTCTTCACTCAGTTAGGCTATCGTGTTGTTCTGTCGGGACGTTCTACTAAAAAGCTCTATGAATCCGGAATGGATACCGTTCCCTCTGAGTCGGAGTGTTTTCCGGCTAAGCTTGTGCACGGGCATATTGTCGATTTGGTGAAAAAAGGGATTAAAAAGATTTTCTACCCTTCAATTCCTTTTAACATTAAGGAAGACCCCGAATCCAATAATCATTTTAATTGTCCAATTGTAACTTCCTATCCGGAAACAATCCGTGCCAACATGGATGTTTTGGAAGGGGAGAATATCACTTTTTACCGGCCTTTCTTGCCCATTGACAGTCCGAAGCATATGAGAAAACGTCTCATTGAAGAGCTAGCAAAGGCTGAGGGCTTAACCCCTCGTGAAATCAGCCAAGCTCTGGCCAAAGCCTATGGGGAACTAGAACGTTATAAGCAGGATGTTCGGGAAAAAGGGGAAGAGGCTCTTCAATATATTGAGGAGCAGGGGATTAAGGGAATTGTCTTAGCCGGTCGGCCTTATCACATTGACCCCGAGATTCACCACGGAATTCCTGAGCTTTTACAAGGATTTGGCTTAGCGGTTATTTCCGAGGACGCCATTCGCCATCTTACCAAGCCGGAACGACCGATGCGGGTAGTCGACCAATGGATGTATCATGCTCGGCTATACGCTGCCGCTCAGTTCGTGGCCGACAAACCCAACTTGGAGTTAATTCAGTTAAACTCCTTTGGTTGTGGTTTGGATGCGGTATCTATTGTTCAGGTAAAAGAGATCTTAGAACAATATGGTAAGCTTTATACCGTATTGAAGATCGACGAAATCACGAACTACGGGGCTGCTCGTATTCGGATCCGCTCCTAATTGGCCGCTGTCCAAGAACGGGATAAGCGCAATTTCCAACCCAAAAAGCTCTATGATCCTGAAGGTAGAATAGTTTTTACCGAAGAGATGAAGAAAAACTACACGATCATTGCCCCCCAGATGGCCCCCCACCAATTCCAGTTTTTAAAGACTGGCTTTGAGAAGGCCGGCTATAATATTGAGGTTCTGCCATCGGTTGACAGAGGGGCGATTGATGAAGGACTAAAACATGTTCACAATGATGCCTGCTATCCTACCATTATCGTGGTTGGTCAATTGTTGGAGGCTCTGAAATCAGGAAGATATGATTTGAAGCGGACGGCAGTGCTTATCTCCCAGACCGGGGGCGGTTGCCGTGCCACCAATTATATTGCTTTTATTCGAAAAGCATTGAAAGATACCGGCATGGAGAAAGTTCCGGTAATTTCCCTTAATGCCTCCGGCCTCGAAGCCAATCCCGGCTTCAAGATCACAGCTAAGATGCTCCCGGATCTCCTCTGGGGAATCGTGTTTGGCGATTTGCTCATGAATGTCCTCCATCGGGTTCGCCCTTACGAAAAGATCCCCGGTTCTGCTAATGCCCTTTACGATTATTGGGTGGAAAAATGTCAAGAGGCTTTAAGACGGGGAGATAAGAAGGAGATCAAAGCTAGTATTTATCAGATCGTTAGGGATTTTGACAACCTGGAAATCTACGAGGATATGGTCAAACCCAAGATAGGAATCGTGGGTGAGATCCTTGTCAAATATCACCCGACCGCCAATAATAACCTTGTGGAACTATTAGAGTCGGAAGGTGCGGAAGTAATTCAACCGGATCTAATGGGCTTCCTCCTGTACTGTGCCTATTGCTATAAAATTAAATTTGATATTTTATCAGGTAGCTTTAAAGCCATGTTTAACGGCATGTTATCGGTGAAGGTCATGGAATATTATCGGAGGGATATGCGCAAGGCCCTGGCCGCCAGTCGGCGTTTTACACCTCCCAGTACCATTGAGGAGATCGCCAAATGTGCCGAAGAGCATATCTCCTTAGCCAACCAAACCGGTGAAGGCTGGTATTTAACCGGGGAAATGGTAGAACTCTTGCATAGTGGGGTCATGAACATTGCCTGTCTGCAGCCTTTTGGTTGTTTGCCAAACCATATCATTGGCAAAGGAATGGTTCGCTCATTGCGTAAAGCATACTCCGGTGCCAATATTGCAGTAATTGACTATGATCCCGGGGCCAGCGAGGTTAACCAATTGAACCGGATCAAGTTGATGCTTTCGGTGGCCAAAGAGAATATGAAGGCCGGCGTAGTTGCGAAATAGTTAAATAAGTATAATGAAAAGACCGTTTGTTATCTTTGCGATAATTAACGGTCTTTTTCTTTAAAGATTAAACCGGAAAAAGGATTATCGGTAATTACCCCGAATTATGTTCATAATATTCTTATGCTAATAAGAGTTAAACGAATTAAAGCAAGGTGTCGCAACATGAACTTCGGACAATCCATAGATAAGAATTCAGTTATTCCTATATATTATCAATTGGCAAAGCTGCTGGAAGGGCAAATTTTACGGGGAGAACTTAAACCCGGTGAAGCCTTACCGACGGAGACCGAGATTGCCGGTCATTTTGAGATCAGCCGTATGACTGTACGTAGGGCTATTGCCGAGCTAATTACGGCAGGAATGGTCCATCCGCAACAGGGTAAAGGAACCTTTGTCTCCTTACCGAAGTTAAACAATGTCATCCTCGAGTTAAACAATTTTAATCAAGAGATCAAAAGTTTTGGTTTAGAGTTAAATACCACGTTATTAGGTGCTCAAATAATCCGGGCTGATGAACGGTTAAGGAAAATCTTTCAATTAGAAGATGCCAATACTCGTTTATTATATTTTCGTACCGTAGTCTCTGCCGAGAATGAGCGACTGGCCTATGAAAGGAAGTACACTATTTATACCAAGAGTAAGCCAATTTTGGAAAGCAATCTTATGGACCCTACACTCTCAGGGTTGGTAACCGCTAATAGTGATGTATTGCCTGTGAGCACTAAAAAAGTTCTGCAAGTCTCGGTAACCACTGAAGAAGAAGCTTCAATACTGGGTATTGGAGTCAATGTCCCCGTCTTTGTTGTCGAAGAAACCTTATATGATCTGGAAAGTAAACCCGTGGGCTGGAGTAAATCGATTTATCGCGGGGACCGCTACCAATTGACCGGTTATGATGGGTGGTTAAAAAAGGATAACCATGGAGGGATAGACATTGGTTAACGAATTGCTTAATGCTTTGGCTGATCTGGATGAAGAAAAAACCATTGCTTTAGTTAAAAAGCATTTAAATGCCGGAGATTCTCCGTTAAAAGTAGTTGAATTATGCCAGCAAGGGGTGGAGATAGTTGGTAAACGCTACTTTAATGGCGAGTATTATTTATCTGATCTGATTATGTCCGAAGAAATATTAAGAGAAGTGATGGTCATTTTAGAACCACTGATCACTACCGATATCCCCTCCAACGGCATGACTATCATCCTCGGAACCATCGAAGGGGATATTCACGACCTGGGTAAAAATATTATTCACTACATGCTTAAGTCCTCTGGATTTAAGGTGGTTGATCTTGGTGTAGATGTTTCGCCGGAGGCTTTTGTGCAAGCCGTGAATGAAACGAAAGCTCCGATCTTGGGAATCAGTGTTTTATTATCCTTTTGTATCAGTTCAGTGAAAAAGGTTGTCGATCTCTTAACTGAGGCAGGCTTGCGGGATCAAGTTAAAATTATTGTGGGAGGATATCCGGTTAACGAAATCGTCAAGGATTATACAGGGGTAGATTACTATACCAATGATATGACAAAGTTATTTGAGATCTGTCAGATGCTGAAAGATGGTGATTGATAGAGCTTCTTTTAGGTTTTTTCTTAAATATCTTTCCTTAAATCAAACACTTTGGGAAAGGTAAGATCGATTTTGAGTTCCCGAAGGTATTTCCCATCTTCTCGCATTTCCATGACATTGGATGAGATCCCAATTTCCATATCTAAGTCTTTTAAGAGCTTGATTTGATTGACTGGGAACTCTAGATAATTATAATCCTGATTGATTTGGTAATGAGCCATATTCCTCTTCTTAAAGATTTTCTGCACTTTTTCCATATCCTCACCAAAGACCTTGGCAGATTTGAAGAAATAATCGGTAGGGGAGAAGGTCATTATCGGCGAAACTTTTTGACCGTAATTTTGCTGATAAATTTGTCCGGTTTGTTTGTTTTCTAAGGAGCAGTAATGGACGCCGAGTTTTAACTTCTGATCTAGAGCGAAGTCCAGGAGATCTAAACATTCCAGTTCGCTGCGGGAGATGGGAAGCCCGCCGGCATACCAGTAGTCATAAAGAACTTTAAAGGGCGGATTTTTAACTTTAAAACCCCGTTTAATAAATTCCTCAGCATTATTGTAAGGAAAACAAAATTCCAAAAGGTTTATTCCTGCGATGCCGATGCGGTCTAACTCGATGAGAACTTCCTTCATTTCTGCCAGGCTCCCCGGTAAAACAGGCATTTCCACCATTACGTCCGGGATATATTCTTTGCTAAGGGCGATTCGCTCATAGACTTCTCTTTTAATACGCTCCGGGTCCTCCATCTTGATACTAAAACGAATCTCACGGAGCCCCGCATTTTTAAGGTCTTGGAGAATTTCCCGGTCGAGGAAATCCCCGGAAGTATAAAGACGGGTATGGGTTTTAGGGGATTTGTCCTTTGCGAAGCGGAAAAATTCCAGCATCTCTTTTTTATGAAGGAGAGGTTCTCCGCCGGTCAAGGCAAGATGAGTGAGTTTCGGTCCTTGCTTTAAGGATTGCGAGAGTTCACTGACCAAGTCTCTTTTATGATGGGTAAAATGTTCGTAGTCTTCCTGGTTGGGGTTAAAACAGAAATAACAATTGCGGTGACACATCAGTGAGACATACATGGTAACACTGCCAATACCCTTTTGACAGGCTTCACAGGCTGAGGAGATCCAATTATTGACAACGCTTTTGTCGGAATTGCGGAAAATGGCCTTTTTCTCTCTTACTCGTTCTAGCTTGAGACGGGTTTCTTCTTCAAGATTTACATCTAATTGGATACCCGTTTGTTTAACCTGTTCAATAAAATGGTTATAGACCCGAGCATAGATCTGAGCATACTCATAGAACTTGGAGTTTTTGATGTCTTCGATGTTCCGGTTATTAATTTTTACGATCATGTTTAGCTCCTTTGAAAAATATGTATACTTCCTAATTGAATGCGAAGTAGTATTTACTATTAAATTCGACAATTGGTATTTAGATCCTTCTAACCTTTTGGGAGGAGTAGAATATTATAGAGGTATTATTATTTTCTTGGTATTTCGTTGCAAAAGTAAGTAACATATCCTAAAATGAGTACTAACCAAAATATTCGCGGATTGGAGAATGCCCCTTCATGAAAGAGTTCGCACAGAAAGTTGCAGTAACCCTTCTGGTTATCCTCGCCTTTGTTTTGATTCCACTCCTGATCTATCATACTCTGCCTTATTTTGCTCCTTTTATCTTTGCTTTACTGTTCGCCCTTCTCTTAGATCCTTTTAATCAATGGTTAATGAAATTATTGAAGATCAATCGCCCCATTGCTTCGAATATTTCTTATTTCTTATTTTTGGGAGGGGTTATACTTCTTTCTTATTTTATTATTACCAAGATTATTAGTGAAGCTTATGAATTAATAAAATTCATTCAAAGGAATATTCCCAATATCCAAGTTTGGTTTAGAGACTTTTTCCAACAAATCAATGATTTTATCTCCATTTTTCCTCCCGAGTTAGGGTACCAAATCAACCAGGCTATTAATGGGTTTGTTAATCAATTATCAAATATTAATCTCCTCTCAACTTGGGGTGTCCAAACTATCTCGATTACTGCCACAATTCCTAACTTTTTCTTCACCGTGCTAATTTTCTTCATTGCTCTATACATAATTAATTTAGACTTAAACAGAATCAACCAAAGGTTTTTCTCCTATTTCAAGAGTAGTTCTAAACCCAAAGCTATTGCAGTTCTTTCGGACCTACGCAATGCAACCATTGGCTTTCTCAAAGCACAGATCATTCTAAGCACGATTACTTATGTTATTAGTTTAGGCGGCTTAGTCATTTTAAATGTACGCTATGCCTTAGTGCTGGCCTTGCTGATAGTCTTTGTAGATATTTTGCCGATTCTGGGAACCGGCTCAGTCCTTGTCCCTTGGGGTCTATTTTGCCTCACTCGGGGGGATTTATTCCGTGGCCTTGGGCTAATTCTTTTGTTTATTATCATAACTGTATTTCGCAAGATTATTGAACCGAAAATCCTCGGGGAAAGAATCGGCCTTGGTCCCTTAGCCACTTTGATTTCTATCTGGGTTGGTTTTAAAGTTCTGGGGGTATTAGGAGTATTCTTAGCTCCGCTCTTGATTATTCTTTATAAAGCCTTAGTAAAGGCGAAAGTAATCAGATATCGCTTTAAAATTTAGCCGGTTTGAACCGGCTTTTCCTATACGTTTGTTATTTCTCATAATTAGTTTATACTTTATTTAGAATCTGTTTACGGAAAATCAAGACGAGGATTCTATAATAAAAATAGGAAGCTTCCTGTTAAATAAAAAGGAGTGAATAGCTTTGAAATTAAAAAAGAAAACGGCGATTATCGCGGGTTTTACGGTAGGAGCATTGCTTTTTGCCACCACGGCCTTTGCGGATATCGTCAGTAAAAGCGGCTATGAGCAATTAAAGGACGGGTTTAAAATTGCCGCGGAAAAAGCCAGCAGCGAGTATGACAACTATACTATGGAATGGACGTCTGTAATCAAGGATAATGGGAATGTGCTGGAAGCTACTAGTTCCATTGAAAAATATGACCGAATTAAGAAAGCTTCTGTAAACATTAATACTACAGAAAGATCTAACGGACAAACTAACACGTATTATTCCTATAACGATACCCATACTACCATTCGTAGCGGTATGGATGATGGCAAAGTCTATGTAGGTGAATATCCGGAAGGGCGGGAGGCTTACCTCTTTAATAACCCCTTTAAGGAAGATGAAGCTGAAGATGTAGAACGTATTATCGATGCGGTAGTCGGCAGCCTGAAGGATCATGTGATTGTTACTGAGAATCCCGACGGCACCAAGGAATTAAACGGTTCACTATCGGAAATGCAAATTCCAACCTTGGTTAATGCGGTATCATCCCTAATTTTGAAACAAGAGTTTCATAATACGAACATTGATAACGGCAGACCAAATCTAACGAAAAATATTGCTGTACATGAGGTGACCGGCTCAGCTTCTCTGAACAAGGATGGTGCCTTGGAGAATATCCTGGCTCTTGCCAAGGTAAAGGGTACCGATGCTAATGGACAGGAACATGAGATAACCATCGAAATTTTAGGCAGTCTTAAGGATATTAACTCCACTGTCGTTGCCAAACCTGATCTTACCGGCAAAGAGGTTGTTAAAGAAACTCTTAGAGACCAGAGTATAATCAGTAATCCTCAAAAGTATGTCGGAACCTACAGTAATAATATTGTAATTGAAAAAGACGGTAAGTTTGTTAAAGCCGGGGAGAGAATCCTGGAAATCACGCAAATCGATGCCAATGGCATGACCGGACGTTATCATGAAGAATACAAGCCCGGATTCGAAAATTATGCGGAAAAGGTGAATGAGTTTAGCTTTAATGCTACTTTCCAGAATAAGGATATGCGGGATGCCAGGGTGGAAATACCCTCCGACAGCGGTGGCAAGCTGGAAGCTTTTTTCTATCTAGATGATTACCAAGGTAAAGTAAACTTCCATTTGAACAAACCATATATGGGTATGGGAACGGGAATTATGTTTGATTCCACCTTCAATCCTGTCCTAGAATAAGTACAAGGGCCATAGGAATACTAATAGCTGCCGGGGATATCTCCGGCAGCTCTTTCGGACTTGCCCAGGGAGGTAGTGCATGGAAAAAGTCATCGAGATCAAAAATCTGACGAAACTTTACAAGAATGGTCGTGGTATCAGCGACCTGAATCTGGATATCTATCAAGGTGAAATCTTTGGTTTTCTCGGTCCTAATGGCGCCGGCAAAACCACGGCTATGAAAATAATGACCGGACTCATCTCTCCGGACCGGGGAGATGTGAAGATCTTTGGCCATAGTATACTGGAAGAATACGAGCAGGCAATGGCTAAGGTAGGGTGTATTATTGAAATACCGGAAACCTATCCCTACCTTACGGCCTACGATAATTTAAGACAGCTGGCCCGGTTCTATCCTGATGTAGACCGGAAAAGGATTGAAGAAGTTTTGGAGTTAACGGGCATGCTGCGCTACAAGGATGAAAAACCCAAACGTTTTTCCTTGGGAATGAAACAGCGCTTGGGGATTTCGGCAGCAATTCTGTCCCGTCCACAAGTGGTTATTCTTGACGAACCTTTAAACGGCCTTGATGTAGAAGGAATGATCGAGATTCGTAAGTTGATTCTTCATTTAGCCGAGCAGGAGCAAACGACCTTTTTTATCTCCAGCCACCTCATTCATGATGTAGAACTGACCTGCAATAAGATTGGGGTAATTTATAACGGGCTGCTCCTTAATGTTCAGAGTACGGAAGAAATCCTTAAGAATTATGCAACACTAGAGAATTATTTTGTAAGTGAGGTCGAACGCAATGGCCGTGTTTCAAGCAGCACTTATCAATGAGCTTGAGAAATTACGTAAGAAAAAGAAAGCCATCGTAGCAGTTGTTCTTTCCTTGCTAATTATCGTAATTGGACAATTGCTGGTCCTGGGCGTACGGATGGGATTTGGCATCCGTGGAGCGGGAAGTGCCGATTTTCCGATGTTGGTCTTATCGGTGGCTGCCAATACCTTGCTCCCCTTGTTCGCGGCCTTGGTTGCGATTGACAGTTTCTCCGGAGAATTCGCTCAAAATACCATGCGAATCACTTTGACCCGTCCCGTCAGCCGGTTTAAGTTGTTCAGTGCCAAGGTAGCGGCTATTGGCATCTTCATCCTGACTAATCTGGGGTTGCTGCTGGTTTTTTCCGTATTGGCCGGGTTGGTTTTTAATGGGGATTCCATATCTTTCAGTGGGTTTTTAAAAACCATTGTCGCTTATTTGGTGAGCTTTTTTCCCATGTTTGTTTTAGCTTTAGGTATTGTCTTTTTGGCTAATGTCCTCAAGAGCGGCATCTCCGTCTTTTTTCTTTCCGTTCTTTGTTTTATCCTTTTTAAGGGATTGGGAATTTTATTCTCTCAGTACTCAGGTCTCTTGATTACTTCTTATTTTGATTGGTATAGTCTTTGGCTGGCTAATTCCTTTCCGTTTATGAAAATTTTACGGGAGCTTTTATTAATGTTAGGATATGCTATACTTTTCTTCACAGGGGCTTTTTACCTCTTTGATAAAAAAGAATTTTAGGGTGACATAATGAACCTAAAACGCCGCTTTATTCTAGCCAATGCTTTGACCGTAATCATCCCTGTGACGATTACGGTTCTTAGTGCTATGGCCTATATTTTTATTGCCGGAAAAATATCCGGCACTGAACATTCCTTTAATAATACGCAACAAATTGCCCAGTTGACTTTTGAATTGGTTGGCAATAAAAACAGTATTCTGCGGCAACATCCGGAGTTAATTGAAGACCCTTCCTTCCAAAAGGAACTGGCATCCCGCTTAGCCGGTATTAATGGTGAAGTTGCCGCACTTCAGGGCGATGAAATAATTTTTTCCTCTCGTAATCTGACAGCTATCGATGTGGCTAAGCTTAAAAAAACCACCGAGAAGTTCTCCGATGAGTTGATTGTGATCGGGAACCAATCTTATAGTGTCCAAGCTATTAATTTAACTTCTCAAGCAAGAACATGGAGGGGAGAGGGGATCTTATTCTTTCTTGTACCGGTTAATCCTGCTACTTTCAATACTACTAATTTTGTAGTCTTTAGTGGAATTATCTTTGTTATTTCCTTTATGGCTGCCAATATAATCATTTCCTACGACTTTTCTCGTACCATCCTTTCACCGCTGCATAATTTGCGGAAAGCGGCCACGGAAATTACGCGGGGTAATCTAAATTATGAGATAGTGGAAGAGGGGGACCAAGAAGTTAGGGAGCTTTGCCGTGATCTTGAGTTAATGCGCCTCCAATTGAAAAATTCCGTCCATACCCAGCTTAAATTTGAAGAAAATCGAAAAATGCTTATCTCCAGTATTTCTCATGATTTAAAGACTCCGGTCACCTCGATTAAAGGTTATGTGGAAGGGCTGATTGATGGGATTGCTAATTCCCCTGAGAAAAAGGAAAGGTATCTTAAGACAATTTATCGCAAGGCGGAATTAATCCACACGATGATTGATGATCTCCTGCTCTATGCCAAACTAGACCTCAATCAGATCCCCTTTAATTTTCAAAAAACGGATATTGAGGCCTTTCTAATTGATGGACTCCAGGAAATTGAACCGGAAATGGAGCATTACGGGATAAAAGCCCGCTTTATCTGCGAACTTACCGGATCGAAATTGATTCCACTTGATCGCGAACAGATGATGCGAGTCATTATTAATATCATCGATAATTCTCGCAAGTATATGAATAAAGAGGAAGGGAAAATAACGATTACCCTACGGGAAACACCTTCCAGTGTAATTATTGAAGTAGAAGACAATGGCCGCGGCATACCGGAAAAAGATGTAGCCAAGATATTTGACCGTTTTTATCGTTCCGATATGGCTCGTACTGAAATTAAAGGCAGCGGACTTGGTTTAGCTATAGCAAAACAGATCGTGGAAGGCCATGAAGGCCGGATTTGGGCTATAAGTCGAAAAGGGGAGGGGACATGTATTCTTATCTCTCTTCCTCGCAATTAAGCACACGTTCTACCTTGACCTAATATCGCCTTTTCATTTATCAGTGAATTCGATAAGCAATATGGATTTTATGGACATAAGGGTACGGAAGGAGAGCGTTGGAAAATGAAGCGAATTTTGATTGTCGAAGATGATTCCAGTATTGCTGAATTGCAAAGGGATTATCTAGAAGTAGCGGGTTTTGATGTATCAATTGCCGGAGACGGCGTGGATGGGTTAAGGGCTATCCAGAATCACGAATATGATCTGATTATCCTAGATATTATGTTACCGGGGCTAGATGGATTAGAAATCCTTAAGAGCATGAAGGAAGATAAAGATATCCCTGTATTATTGGTTTCCGCCAAGAAAGAAGAAATAGACAAGATCAAAGGCTTAAGTCTAGGAGCAGATGATTATATTACTAAGCCCTTTAGCCCAGGTGAGTTGGTTGCCAGGGTCAAGGCCCATATTGAAAATTACGAGCGCCTTAAGCAGCGTTTTAATACCGGAATGAAAAAACGACAGTCTATAACGATTCGGGGACTTAAAATAGAAAAAGATTCCCGCCGGGTTTTCGTCAATAATCTCGAGGTTGCCCTAGCTCAAAAAGAATTTGACTTATTACTTTATTTAGCCCAAAACCCAAATCGGGTTTTTGGTAGGGAAGAGCTCTTTGAACGAATCTGGGGATTGGAATCCTTAGGGGATTCGGCAACGGTTACGGTGCATATCGCTAGAATTAGGGAGAAAATTGAGGCTGACCCCTCCAAACCACAATATATTGAAACAGTTTGGGGGGCGGGCTATCGTTTCCGAGTTTAGCGGGTTAATTTTATGCATTACCGGATGGAAATAATATTGGGTCAAAATACCTCGCTAATCGCTCAGTATGACATAGGCCATAAGTCGTGTCATCCTGAGCAAGGTGCGAAGGATCTTTTTCGAGAGCAGAAAGATCGTCATGTTAGGGAGGCAAATAATGAAGGAAGAAGAATTGTTAGCATTACTTAAAGGGGTTAAAGATGGTAGTGTTTCCTGCGCTAAAGCCCTACAGGAATTAAAAAACCTTCCCTATGAAGACCTGGGCTTTGCCAAAGTTGATCATCACCGGGCGCTTCGTAATGGCTTCCCCGAAGTAGTTTTTTGTCTGGGAAAAACCAGGGAACATATTGTCCAAATCATGGCTAACCTAAATAAACACAGTCAAAATGTTTTAGCCACCAGGGCCACACCGGAGGTATACGAAGCAGTCAGAGTAAACATTCCCGAAGCTGTCTATTCTGAACTCGCCCGTGTTATTACGATTAATAAGGCACCTATCCCTAAAAGGGGAAAGGTTCTTATCCTAAGCGCCGGGACAGCAGACTTGCCGGTGGCGGAAGAAGCAGCGATTACCGCGGATATAATGGGGTGTTTGGTCGAAAGGCTCTATGATGTAGGCGTGGCCGGCATTCACCGTCTTTTAGATAACACCGATAAACTTCAAGCTGCCGAGGTTATTATCGTCGTAGCCGGTATGGAAGGTGCTTTAGCCAGTGTTGTTGGGGGACTGACCGACAAACCTGTGATTGCCGTTCCCACAAGTGTGGGTTATGGTGCCAGTTTTGGCGGACTTGCCGCTTTATTAGCGATGTTAAATAGTTGTGCTGCCGGGATTGGGGTAGTCAATATTGATAATGGCTTCGGTGCCGGTGCCTTGGCTAATTCGGTCATAAAGAGCATCTATTTTCGTTAAGTATGATGCACATTAAAAATAATGAGCTATACTTTTGGTTGAAATAATCGAATAGCTTATAGTATAATACTCTATGTTTCTTGATTCTCTATAATTCATGTATACAATATTACTTCACTATTTGTAATAATACATAATACATAGAGAATTATTATTTACAAAGGCGGCTTATTTTAAGTAAGCTATAGCTATAGGTTTAGAGAGTGAAAAGGGCGGTGAATTTTGTGGCAACAAACCCCATTGAAATGCCAGCTACGGTGGAGCGCAAGCTGCCACCTGTATTAGAATTAGTTCGCGGTAATATTATGAAACATGGTAATCCTTTAGCCCTCAAAGGCAGTGAAGTATCTGCATGGGCTAAGGAATTGAATTTGCCTAAGACAGGAGATCTCCTCTTTTATACCGGTGGAGAATATCAACTTCTACCCTTTATTGATTCCCTGGTTAAAACTATGACCATCATGGATGCTAATAGCAAAGGATTCTCCATGTTGATGGGGGCTCGCAATATTATTGAAAAGACGGGCATTAATCCGGAAAAGATTTATGCCTCGGTCTTGGCTCAAGATAAGGAGCGTTTTAATGCAGTTTCCCTAAAAGCCGCGCGAATCCTGCAAAGCCTGGGCTATAGCTTGTGTTATTCCGGTGAAGATGAATTATACAGCGGAGCCTTACTCTATGAACTGGGATTTTGGGAAGACTTTGCCGAGTATGCCAAAAGAGTTGCCCGGGTATTTGAGGCCAGTAAGGCCAAAACCATTGTCTGCCTTTCTCCTCATGCTGCCGAGGTAATTAAGCTTATGTATCCTAAATTTGGGGCTCATCATAACCTGGAAGTCAAAACTTTTGTTGAGCTTGTATGGGAACAAAAACACAAATTGCCAAAGGTAAATACCGGTGACTCCGTGGTGATCCATGATTCTTGCCGCTTGGCTAGAGATCTGGGAATTACCGAAGAAATTCGCGACGTCTTAAGTGCTATGGGGGTAGAGTTCAAAGAGCCTTTCCGCAATCGCAGCTGGACAACATGCTGTGGTGGACCCAATAAGTTCATGTTCCCCGAGCTATCCCATACTATAGCAGGAAGACGTGTTGAGGAACTCCGGGAGACCGGTGCGGATCTCATCATTACCTCTTGTCCTTATTGCCTATCTTCTCTGCAAGGAGGAGCAGACAAAAAGGATAGAGACGGAATTGCTGACTTGATTGAATTCTTATATAAGGGGATAGTAGGATGAGTTTTTCTGGCAAAGCAAATGCCGCGAATTTACAAAAAGAGTTCGGCACCTATTCTAAAGATATTGATCGGGCTCAACATGATGAAAATATTCGTAAAGCCATCTCACGGGCTGTAAAGGCTTACCGCGAGACTACCGATAAGACAATGAGACGTTTTCCCCAAACTCCGGAATTAGCTGCCGAAGTACGGGAGATCAAAAGTCGTTCTGTTGCTCAAAGAAAAGAGCTTCTTGCCCAAGCTATGGAATCCGTAGAAAGCAATAAGGGCAAAGCCTTCTATGCCAAAGATAAGCATGAAGCCTTGGTAATCGCCAGTGAGATTATCGGTAAAGGGAAAAGTATTGTCAAAGGCAAGAGTATGCTCGGGGAAGAACTGCATCTTCGTGAATACTTAGAGGAAGCAGGAAATGAAGTATGGGAAACCGACCTTGGCGAATTTATCCTTCAGCTAAAAAAGGATCGTCCGATGCATATCTTGTCTCCGGCTATTCATGTGCCCCGGGAAAAGGTTGCCGAGATTTTTACCGGTTTTTTTGGTAAAGAAATAGAGCCTGATATTGCCAAGGAAGTAGCAGTGGTTCGGGATTTTATGCGGGAAAAGTACTTTACCGCAGATGTAGGAATCAGTTCCGCCAACGTAGTAGCTGCGGACACCGGTGCTTTCGTGATTATTGAAAACGAAGGAAATGTGCGACTTTGTACGGCTGCTCCTCCGGTGCATCTTTTGATTGTCGGAACGGAGAAAATAGTTCCCACCTTCCAAGAAGCTATGAAGGTAGCTGAAGTAACTTGGCGTTATGCCCAATATCCGGTACCCGCTTATGTCAATATAATCACCGGACCCAGCAAAACCGGAGATATTGAAAAAGTGACCACCTATGGTGCACACGGTCCCAAAGAGTTTTATGTGATCTTTGTTGATAATGGTCGGGAAAAGATGGCTGAGGACGATGATTTCAAGCAGGCGTCCCATTGTTTACGCTGCGGCGGCTGCATGTATGAATGTCCTGTCTTCCAAGTCACTGCGGGAACCTTTGGGGAAACCTACCTGGGCGGAATCGGGACCATCTGGAATGTCTTTACCTCCGGTGGTTTGGAAGCCACTGCCCCGCAAATTTATACTTGTCTCCGTTGTGGTCGCTGTATGGAACGCTGCCCCATGCAGATTGATGTGCCTAATATGGTGGGAGAATTGAGAAACCGGCTTTCTAATGGTGAAGTCATGGAATAGAAGCAGATAATTTTGCAAAGAAAAACCTCCTTGGATCGTGGGAAACATGATGCCAGGGAGGTTTTTTATGGTTTTAATCTGGTTCTAGGGTGCCTGAATTGTTCGGTATCTACGTTGCATAAACCGTAATCTTAAGATTAGACAAAAACCATTGGTACC
>NZ_CEVWNY010000021.1:0-32907 GCF_982384815.1 Desulfitobacterium sp.
CACCCAGAACCTCCCGGTCGAATGGAAACGCCATTGTGGAAAAATGAAAGAGATGCTCCTAGGAGTACAGTTCATAATGGAGCATGAAAAAAGCATCGAGTCTTGGCGGTCGCGTCTAACAACCAATCAAGAAGCACTCGCCCGTCAATTTCAAAGCGTTTCCCAAGTGATTGGTCATTTGGCAAAGGAGCTTAATGCCCGGCATAATGTGGAACAGGTGAAGCCCGCTAGTCTGGCGCGGCGCCGGAGACAATTCCTTGATGTGGGAGTGGCTGTTTTTACGAAAAAGGGCAATAGTATCTGCGGAGATAACTACGCTTCGTTGGCCTTTTCTCCCACCAAGCATGCTTTCATTGTCAGTGACGGCATGGGAGTAGGTGAGGAAGCTGCGAAAATGAGCTCTACGGCTTTAAATCTATTGGAGCAATTATTGACAACGGGTTTTGAACCGGAAAGCGCGATTCAAGCCTTAAACTCGATTCTAGTCTTGCGCTCCCCGGAAGAGAGCTTCGTAACTTTAGATATAGGCATTATTGACTGTGAAGCGGACGATCTTAAGCTGATTAAGGTGGGGGCCTGTCCCTCCTATATTGTTAGAGAAGATGCCGTGAGCAAATTTGAATCTTCCAGCTTGCCGGTGGGGATCTTAAATCATGTGGAGATTCCGGTTATTGAGGAAAAATTACGAACGGATGAGTTTTTAGTGCTTGTTACTGACGGAATTCAGGATATACTAAAAGATGGGACAGATTGGCTAAAAGATTTCTTGGATCGACAACATCCTCAGACCGCACAGGAATTAGCAGATGCGATTGTGCGAGAGGCTAAAAAAATGACCGGGAATGAAATGGCTGATGATGGGGTGGCCTTAGTCGTGAAAAAGAATGCTTTTGATTGAACTTAGGTCGGGTTAATTTGGAGAGAAAGGGGACCGGTATTGTGTACGATAAGTTAAGACAGCAGGTTTTGCCGCAACTAATACCCCCCGGCTCTCGGATTTTAGCGGCGGTTTCCGGGGGGCCGGATTCGATGGCCCTTGCCCATATTTTATGGCGATATATGAAGGATAGGAAAGGTCAGGGGCTTAGCTTAGTTCTGACCCATGTCCATCATGGAGTGCGGAAGGAATCCGATGCAGAAGAGAAGATGGTTAATAACAAGGCAAGGGATTGGGAGATCCCTTGTCTTATTCATCGTTTTGACGCAAAAGGCTACGCGGAATCCGTAGGTCAATCTTTTCAGGCTGCTGCAAGAGAGTGGCGTTATGCCCGTTGGCAGGAAGATATGGCCAGGGAGAACTGCACCCTTCTGGCCACTGCTCATCATTTAGGTGATCAGGCGGAAACGGTGCTCTATCGCTTGTTACGTGGCAGTGGTCCGGCGGGTTTGGCAGGGATATATCCGCAAAAGGGAAAAGTCATTCGCCCTCTTTTGGCAGTGACCAAGGAGGAAATTCTAGATTATTGTCGAAAAGAAGAACTGCCTTATGCTTTAGATTATTCTAACGCCGAACCTATCTATGTACGGAATAAAATTCGCTTGGAACTTTTGCCCCAACTTCAGGAGGAATATAATCCCAAAGTAATAGAAGCCTTGGGTCGTATGGCCGAACTTATGCGTTGGGATGAGGAATACCTTAAAGAGGAAGCGGAAAAGGCCTGGCAAAAAAATATGCTGGTTTCTACTGATGAGCAAGTGGGATTAAGCAAGGAAATATTTGGGCAGCCCAAAGCAATTTTCTCCCGATTGATTCGTAAGGCTGTTGCTATTGTTTCCGGGGAACCCAGGGGCATAGCTTATCATTATGTAGATCAGATCATGGCTTCTCAGGGGCAAGTGGGTTGGAGACAGGATTTACCGGATCTGAAGGTGGTCATTGATTATCGTGGGGTATGGTTTCAAAAAGGACATCCGGAGCAGGCACAGGGCCTAAGCCGGGGAGATCCGGAAAAGGGCCGGCTTAAGGACGATTGGAAGGTTAGCTGGGGAGAATGGCTTACCTGGCGGGATAGTAATGGCCAAAAATGGCAGGTTGGACTTTTTACCGGTGAAGAGGACTTGGCCTTAGTGTCTTCTTCCGGTGAGGATGTTGATAAAGTCTTTTTTGACCGTGAAGATATTGAAAGCCGCAAGGAAGAGCTGCGTTGGCGACACCGTCAAGAAGGGGATAGTATGTGGTTTGACGGTTTGGGGCATAAATCACTTAAGAAGGTTTTTCAAGATGCTGAAGTACCTGCCGCTCTGCGCCCCGAACTACCTCTTCTTGCACTAAATAAGGAAGTCCTGTGGATACCCGGTGTCAAAAGAGGGGATAGATATAAAACAAATCCAAGTAAAACCAATAAGGAAAAGGTCATAGGTATTTTAAGGAAGTCAAATTTAAACCCCAAAACCAATTCCTAACCCATCGTGTCATCCTGAGCATGTGCGAAGGAGCTTTGCCCCAGGTTGAGGTTTTTTTATGTAAAAGGAGCTGTAGGTTTAGATTCTGAAGAAGATGAGATTCGTTGTAAAAAGGGCTTCCCCGTGGTATAATATGTAATATTGTCTCGTAAGATGGGGAACTTTTTACCAGCAAGAGGGGAGGACCAGTCTTTTGAAATTTTTCAAAAATGCTGCGATCTATTTACTAATTATTTTAATTGCGATTATGCTCATTAAATGGGCCAACCCACCGGCAAATCAGCCATTGGATATGGAATATTCAAAATTCTATGAGGCGGTAGTTACGGACCAGGTTAAAGAGGTTGTGACCAATACCGGGGACAATGTCAATACCTACGAAGTCACTGCCAAAGACGGCAAGCAATATAAGGTGATTGGCGAGTCTAAAGATGACACCTTGAAAGAGCAGATGCGCAACCATAAGGTCGTAGAAAGAATTAATCAACCGGCGACAACACCCTGGTGGGCCGGAATGGTCACATACATCGTGCCGATGCTATTAATTTTAGGTTTCTTTTTCTTTATGATGCAGCAAAGCCAAGGGGGCGGCAACCGGGTTATGCAATTCGGCAAAAGCCGGGCTCGTTTGGTTGGGGACGAAAAGAAGAAGGTAACCTTTGCTGATGTGGCAGGGGCTGATGAGGTTAAGGAAGAGCTTCAGGAAGTAGTGGAATTCCTTAAGTTTCCCAAGAAATTCAATGAATTGGGTGCGAAGATTCCTAAGGGGGTACTGCTCTTTGGCCCTCCGGGAACCGGGAAAACCCTATTAGCTCGGGCTGTAGCAGGGGAAGCAGGAGTACCCTTTTTCAGTATCAGCGGCTCAGACTTTGTGGAGATGTTCGTTGGGGTAGGAGCTTCTCGGGTACGTGATTTGTTCGAGCAAGCCAAGAAGAATTCTCCCTGTATTGTCTTTATTGATGAAATCGATGCTGTCGGCCGTCAAAGGGGTGCCGGGCTGGGCGGCGGCCATGACGAACGGGAGCAGACATTGAATCAGCTTCTCGTTGAAATGGATGGTTTTAATGGTAACGAAGGCATTATCATCATTGCCGCTACCAACCGTCCGGATATTTTGGACCCGGCTTTGCTGAGACCGGGACGCTTTGACCGTCAGGTAGTAGTAGATGTTCCCGATGTTAAGGGTAGGGAAGAGATCTTAAAAGTCCATGTTAAGGGCAAACCTCTCAGCAGCGATGTGGAACTAGATGTTTTAGCACGCCGTACACCGGGCTTTACCGGTGCGGATCTTGCCAACTTAGTTAATGAAGCGGCCTTGCTTTCCGCCCGTCGGAATGAGAAGGAGATAAAGATGAATGCCATGGAGGATTCTGTGGAACGGGTAATTGCCGGACCGGAGAAAAAAACTCGGGTGATCAGTGATTTTGAAAAGAAACTGGTTTCCTACCATGAAGCAGGCCATGCTTTAGTGGGAGAATTGTTAACCCATACAGATCCCTTGCATAAGGTGTCCATTATTCCGCGGGGACGGGCCGGTGGCTATACCCTCCTTCTGCCTAAAGAAGATCGGAACTACATGACGAAATCCCAATTGCTGGATCAAGTAACCATGCTCTTAGGGGGAAGGGTGGCCGAAGCTTTAGTCCTCCATGAAATTAGTACCGGTGCCTCTAATGACTTAGAGCGGGCTACCGGCCTGGTGCGCAAGATGATTACGGAGCTGGGCATGTCCGAGGAGCTGGGACCCATTGTCTTTGGTCAAAAGGAAGGCCAGGTTTTCTTAGGCCGCGACATTGCACGGGACCGTAACTATAGTGAAGCGGTTGCTTATGCCATTGATAAGGAAGCACGCCGTATCATTGATGAATGCTATATGAAAGCCCAAACCCTCATTCAAGAGAACATGCATAAACTGGACGCTATTGCTCAGACCTTAATGGTCAAGGAGACCATCGAAGCCAAAGAGTTTGCTGAACTTATGGCGAAGCTGGACAAAGGTACTGAGGATGTGCAGGATGTATTGGAGAATATGGCACAGGATTCCGCGAAAGTCTCGGAGTTCTCTGAGACCGAAAATGAGATAAACCCTTTAAGGGGAGAGGACAAAGGATCAGATACTGAGGGATTGAGCGGGTCAACCTTCGAAGAAGAAAAAAACAAGATTGACTAGAGAGGATGTCTGTTTCTATGGAAAAAACTTTCATCATGCTCAAACCTGATGCTGTACAGCGGGGGTTAGTTGGGCAAGTGATCGCTCGCTTTGAAGCGAAAGGCTGTAAGCTGGTAGGAATGAAACTCATGAATGTTGATCAGGCTTTGGCTGAACAGCATTATGCCGAGCACAAAGGAAAAAGCTTTTTTGAACCTACTGTAAAATATATAATGTCTTCTCCGGTTGTGGCCATGGTTTGGGAAGGCAAAAACGTAGTCGCCATTGCCCGTGAACTTATGGGTGCTACCAATCCTGTCAATGCCAATCCCGGCTCCATCCGCGGCGGCTTCGGTATGGATATTAGCCGCAACGTTATTCATGGCTCCGATTCTGTAGCCAGTGCCGAACGGGAAATTGACCTCTACTTTAAACCGGAAGAAATATGTGAATATCGTAAAGCCGGTGAGGAATGGCTTAGCGATTGAACGAGACTTTCTTCAGAGGGGTGCAAACCTCACTGAAGGTTAATCGAGTCCAGTGATAAGAATAATAAATTGTAAAAGGACACCGGCTTCGGTGTCTTTTTTCAAAAAGTTAAACAGTGTAAGGTTTGAGGTGTATAAAGATGATATCCAAAACCGGCAAAATGATGCTGACCGTTGCCACCTTAGTAATGGGGATTTTATTTGTATCTTTACTCAAAAGTACCGGTGCAGCCGGAACTCCTAATAGAACCGACCGGACCCTCGCCTCTTTGATTCAAATTGGCCAAGAGAACGAACAAATAAAGAAGGATATAGTTAAATTAAAAGAGGAACTGACCAAATTCCAAGAAGGCCAGAATGCCTCAAAGGTGGTCTTGGAGCAACTTGATACGGCCAAACGTAATTCCGGGTTAACTAAGGTTATGGGACCGGGAATCCGGGTTACCCTTGATGATGCCACCATACGAAATAATCGACAAGATGACCCTAATAACTACTTTATTCATGAGGAATATATCCGCCAGATTGTTAACGGGCTTTGGAACGGTGGAGCTGAAGCCATTGCGGTTAATGGTCAGCGAATTATGGGCAACACGGAGATCTTTTGCAGTGGTGCCTTTATTCAGATTAATCAGACCAACCAAATGCCTCCTTATGTAATCGAGGCAGTGGGTGATGTTAATTATTTGCAATCCGCTTTGAATTTTTACTTTTGGGATCGTTTGGGTGAGTATCAGGAGCAATACGGGATAACCCGTAAGCTGGAGGTTCCTACAGAACCCTTGGTCATTCCTGCCGGTAAGGCTCAGCAATTTCGCTATACGGAACCGTTAAAGGAGGCGAAATAATGAAAAGAAAAACCCTAGTCCTGCCATTGACCTTAGTAGCCCTTGCCTTAGGATTTTTAATCACTTTACAAATGCAGACCCAAAAAAGTGTAGAGGAGCTGGAGCGAATCCAGGCCCAACGGGCGGCATCTGCCGCTAATTTTCTCACCCAGGCTCAAGCTGAAAACCAAGCACTCAAAGACCAACATAAGGCCTTGACTGCACAATTAGAGCAAGCTCGTAGTGAAGGAGGAACCAGTCGGGCCCTTCTTGCTGATTTGGATCGCTATCGGATGATGGAGGGGACTGCCAATGTTCAAGGTCCGGGAATAATGATTACTATTGATGATCGGCAGCAGGAGCATAAAGTTGTGTTTCCCTTAACTACCGATGATTTGTTAAGGATAATTAATATTCTTAAGTTAGCTGGGGCGGAAGCAATCAGTGTCAATGGCCAGCGGGTTGTCGCCTCTACGTCTATTGTTCCTAGCGGGTCTATGAAGTTGGTCAACCAAGTTCCCATTACCCGCAATGATGGGATTCCTTACGAAATTCTGGCCAGCGGCAATCAGGATCAGCTTTTGGATTATTTTACAAATCTAGAGGCACCGGGTTTAAAGCAATATGGGATGAGTGTCAGCGTGGTAAGAAAAACAGTTCAGATTCCTTCCTATAAAGGTGCTTCTTCTGTTAAGAGTCAATAATCAAAGCCCCAAACCACTTAAGAAATGTAGTTCGGTTGAGTTCATAATTTTCAAAATATTGCTCTGACTTGCAGGGAATTGGGTTTTCTCGCCGAATAGAAATAGAGGGACTTGAGTACAGAGTAGATCCGGAAAAAGAATTTTTTTTCTAAGAGAAAGAGTGGAAAAGGAGTGAACCCAATTGAAAACGGATATTGAAATTGCACAAGAGGCGACGATGAAACCCATTATGGAGATTGCTCAAGGGTTGGAGCTGCTGGAGGATGAGATTGAGCTTTATGGTAAATATAAAGCCAAGATCAATTTCAGTGCTTGGGAACGCCTCAAGGATAAGCCCGATGCTAAACTCATCCTGGTGACTGCCATTAACCCTACCCCCGCCGGTGAAGGAAAGACCACGACTACTGTTGGCTTAGGGCAAGCTATGTCCAAGATTGGCAAGAAAGCCATGATTGCCTTACGTGAACCTTCCCTGGGCCCTTGCTTTGGTGTTAAGGGTGGTGCTGCGGGCGGCGGATACGCTCAAGTTGTACCGATGGAGGATATCAATCTCCACTTTACCGGTGATTTCCACGCCATTACTTCGACTCATAATTTATTGGCAGCACTTTTAGATAACCATATTCAACAAGGCAATCTTTTGAATATCGATCCTCGTCAAGTTGTATTCCGTCGGGTTATGGATATGAATGACCGGGCCCTGCGCAAAATTGTGATTGGGTTAGGTGGCCGCACAGAAGGGGTTCCCCGGGAGAACGGCTTTGACATCACCGTGGCTTCCGAAATTATGGCTATCCTTTGCTTGGCCAAGGATTTGATGGATCTTAAAGAGCGTTTTGGCCGGATTGTGGTGGCTTATACCTATGACGGCAAGGCGGTCACCGCTCATGATCTGGAAGCAGAAGGTGCTATGGCTCTGCTCATGAAGGATGCCATTAAACCGAACTTAGTTCAAACCCTGGAGAACACTCCTGTATTTATTCATGGAGGTCCTTTTGCTAATATTGCTCACGGTTGTAACAGCGTTGTGGCTACCAAAATGGCTATGAAGCTTGCTGATTATGTCATCACCGAAGCCGGATTCGGTGCGGATCTCGGTGCTGAGAAATTCTACGACCTGAAATGCCGCTTCGCTGAGCTGAAGCCGGCTGCCACGGTCATCGTGGCCACTGTCCGCGCTCTGAAGATGAATGGCGGAGTCGCCAAAGAAGATTTAGGACCCGAGAACCTGGAAGCTTTGGCTAAAGGAATCGTTAATCTTGAAAAGCATATCGAAAATATCGGCAAATTTGGTGTGCCTGCTGTGGTGGCTATCAATCGTTTCCCCACCGATACCGAGGCGGAATTAGAGTTTGTGGCAGAACGCTGCCGTCAGCTGGGGGCTGAGTTTGCCTTATCGGAAGTCTTCACTAAAGGTGGAGAAGGCGGTATCGAGCTTGCCAAAGCGGTTATCGATATTGTAGATAATAAAGAATCCAATTTCCGCGTTCTCTATGAATTGGATCTGCCCATTGCCAAGAAGATCGAGACCATTTGCAAAGAGGTTTATGGTGCTGATGGTGTGAACTTTACCAAAGAAGCCTTAACCTCTATGAAGAAATATGAAGAGCTGGGTTATGGCCAATTGCCCATTTGTATGGCTAAGACTCAGTACTCCTTAACCGATGATCAGAATGTTCTGGGCCGCCCAACGGGCTTTACCATTACGGTCCGTGAACTCCGTCTCTCCGCCGGTGCCGGATTCCTTGTGGCCATCACCGGTGCGATTATGACCATGCCCGGCTTGCCCAAGCGTCCCGCAGCTTTGAGAATGGATATTGATCCTGAAGGACGTATTTCAGGTCTCTTCTAAAAAGAGAGCTAACTAAGCCCCAGGAATTATTTCTGGGGCTTATTCTCATTTCCGCTTGAACCCGGCTGACAAGGGTATGGCAAAAAAAGAATGTAGGGGAGACCGGCGGTCTCCCGCTGGGAGTGATGCTCAAATGTACCCAATACCTCGGGTTAACCGAATTCTTCAAGCTGCAAGTTACGATGACTATTGTGCAAGGAATAAGAGTGCTGAGGAAGAGCGTGTATTTTGTCGCCATGGGGCCGAGCATGGGTTGAATGTGGCCAGAATTGCTTATATATATCTTTTGGAAGGCAGCATCTTTGGCAACGGTAAAGGAAATATTGAAGTTGATGAGTATTCATACTTAAGTTCTAAGGAAGACTTGTCGGATATTTTTAGCCACAACATTATTAAAGAGATCGTCTATGCAGCGGGAATCCTTCATGATATCGGACGCTGGGTGGAGTACGAAACAGGGGAGGATCATGCCTTGGTCAGTGCCCGTTTAGCCGTGCCGATTCTCCGGGACTGTGATTTTACTGAAAAAGAGATTGAAATCATCACCCAGGGGATTTTGGAGCACCGACTAAAGCCTGAAGAGACGGTTGGCTTACTTGGACGAGCCTTAGCTTTAGCTGATGATTGGGCAAGGGATTGTAGGAATTGTGCAAGTCAGGCCGAATGCTATAAATATACTAAGGCTATGGAGGAGATTATAATATAGAATAGATAGGACAAGGACTGGGAGGCTTGACATGAAAGAGTATATTCTACGTTGGGTTAAATTAGATAACGAGCAGGAAGCCAAAAAAGCTATGGAGCAAATAGGCTCAGATCCAGGGGGGATTGGGCAAATGGCAGGGAAACCCCTTGGTAAGGCTATCAAGATAGAAAACGTGCCTTTGCCGGTGGCCCATATCCTCAAGCAAGAGATGCTTTCCCTAGGGGGCGATGCTTCCGTACACCGGGATGTTATTGTCAATAAAATTGAAGCCACAGATATGCTGCTGGTGGGTACCGTCGACCATTTCCGCCGCTTAAGTCAAAAACTAGTGGCTCAACCCTTTGGACTAAAGGAAATGGGGAAAAGCCTAAAGGCACTATTGGCAGCCTTGGAGCCTCCCCAAAAGCGTATACTCTCTTGCCGCGGCAAGGAGCTTATTCTGGGTGAACGGACCTTGATTATGGGGATTCTGAACCTTACCCCGGATTCCTTTTCCGATGGGGGAAAATTCAATACTTTAGAAAATGCCCTGAGACAAGCGGAAGCTCTGGTTGAGGAAGGGGCGGATATTTTAGATATCGGCGCGGAGTCTACTCGCTTAAGCCATGAGCCGGTGAGTGCTGAAGAGGAATGGAACCGCCTGGAGGGTGTACTCAAGGCTTTAACTAAGCGCATTCCTATTCCTATCTCCGTAGATACATATAAGTCGGAAGTAGCGGAAAGAGCTTTGGAGCTGGGCGTCCATATGATCAATGATATTTGGGGATTGCAAAAAGACCCCCGGATGGCTGAGGTTGTGGGGAAATATCAGGCTCCCGTAATCGTTATGCATAACCAAGAGGGAGATAGCTACCATCACTTAATTGGGGACATGATCGCCTTTTTCAAAAAAAGCATCCATCTCGCCGGGGAACATGGTTTAAGTGGGGATCAAATAATTATTGATCCAGGAATCGGGGGTAGTGCTTTTGGTAAGAATCTGGAGCTGGATCTGGAAATCATGAGTCGACTGGGAGAGTTTCGCTCCTTAGGACACCCGATTCTTTTGGGGACCTCACGGAAATCCATGATTGGGAATACCCTTAATCTGACCGTAGGTGAACGTCTTGAGGGGACCATTGCCACTAGTGTGGTAGGAGTGGCGGCGGGAGTGGATATTATTCGTGTCCATGATGTACAAGCTAATAGGAGAGCAGTCCAAATGGCTGATGCCATTTATCGTCAACAGAGGGGAGAGAATTTCATTGGCTCGTGATCGAATTGCCCTAAGGGGTTTACAATTCTTTGGTTATCATGGTGTACTTCGTGAAGAAAAAATACTCGGGCAGACCTTTATAGTTGATATAGATCTTTTCACAGATCTAAGCAAAGCGGGAAAATCCGATGATGTAGATGATACAATTAATTACGCCGAAGTTTATGCGAGAATTAAGACTATCGCCACCACAGCGAAATACCATTTGATTGAACGTTTAGCAGAGCATATCGCCGAAGATATTCTTAGCGAATTTGACTGTGATGCTGTTTCTGTAATTGTTCATAAGCCCCAAGCTCCGATTCCGGGGATTTTTGATGATGCATTTGTGGAGATTTATCGGGAGAAAAATCCATGATGGCTTATTTGAGTTTAGGGAGCAACCTGGGGGACCGTGGGTATTATTTAGCGGAGGCTTGCCAAAGATTAATGGCTAACCCAAAAGTTAAAATCAGCAAAAGCTCCGGTATCTACGAAACCAAGCCTTGGGGAAAGGAGGATCAGGAGAATTTTTGGAATATGGTCTTGGCGATAGATACTTCCTTGGCTCCCCTTGAGCTTTTAGACTCTTGCCAAGAGGTAGAAACATCGCTGGGGAGAGAAAGACTTATCCGTTGGGGTCCCCGAACCATTGACATTGACATATTATGCTATGATAATAGAGTATGGGAGGATGAAAGGTTGATTCTCCCACATCCCCGGCTGGAGGAGCGGGAGTTCGTCTTAGCTCCCTTGCGGGAGATTGCTCCCCAACTGGTCCTGCCTTCCCGGAGAAGCATCTCCGAGGTACGAGGGGACGGAGAAGTATGGCGCCTGGACTCTAAATCCGCGGACAATATCTAAGTGAATTGTACTGTGGAAGGATTTTCGGGGTTAGGGGCCGGTTTAATTGGCATTATAAACTTAAATCATTGGCTTTTGAGATACCGCTTGGATCAACAGGACCGAGACGGGGAAGGAAAGCAATAGATAAGCACCTTCACGTTTGTGGGGTGCTTTTTTGGTTTAGTGGGGGGAGAAAATGATGAAATTTGGAATAATCGGCGCAGGAATTGTCGGTACGGCTATAGCTATCCGTTTAGAGCAGGCGGGACATCGCTTGGTGGGAGTACATACACGAAGCGAGCGGTCTTATGAACGTTTTTGCACCTATCTCACTTGGGAAAAGCTCCCTCTGGAGGAATGGATCACTGGGGCGGATTTGGTGTTTATAACCACTCAAGACGGAATGATCCGCAGGGTAGCTGAGGAATTAACGGCGAAGAATCTCTATCGGGAGGGACAGATTTGGATTCATTGCTCCGGTTCGGTCAGCTCTCGGGTTATGCAGGTCAATAAGGATTTACCTGTTAAATACTTATCCCTTCACCCTCTCCAAGCCTTTGCGGGAATCGAGGAAGCAGTTAACCTCATACCGGGTACCCATTTTGGGATGGAAGGGGATGAGGAAAATATTGGTTTGGAGATTGTAACCCAATTGGGAGGAATCCCCCATCTTTTAGACCCCCGGCAAAAGCCTCTTTATCATGCGGGGGCAGTAGTTGCGTCCAATTATCTCGTGACTTTGGCCGGGCTAGCGGTACAATTGTTTGAAGAAGCGGGTATTGGCAGGGAGGAAGCTTTGGAAAGTCTATTGCCCTTAATGAAGGGAGCACTGCAAAATCTAGACAAAGTGGGTCTGCCTCAAGCCTTGACCGGTCCCATCGCCAGGGGGGATGTGGATGTGATTCGCGGGCACCTGGAACATATGCCGGTCAAGATTGACCCTGTTTATCGGGCTTTAGGGCTATATACCTTGGAGATCGGCCGGCAAAAGATGGAGTTGAATGGGAAAGCTTATGGGAATGCAGCGTGGGAGGAAATGAATAAGCTCTTGCAGTCCTGAATTGTTCAGGTCAGGTAGCTTCACATACATCCGAACCTTCGGGCGTGATCTCCTGAAACCATTCACTGGATGGTTTCTTTATCGGAGAATCACGTGCTCAGGCACTCCGGGGCTGGTAATAAGCAGGAAAGTCTATATGGTCTCTAAAAGAACTGGATTTAGAAGGGATGAGAAATAGTGATTATATGCAAAAAGATCACGGAGGTTCGGGAAATCGTTAAGGAGCAGCGTCAAAAGGGAAGAAGTATTGCCTTAGTGCCGACCATGGGGTATTTGCATGAAGGGCATTTGACTTTGGTAGAGGAGGCCAAAAAAAGCGGGGCTTTTGTGGTGATGAGTATTTTTGTTAATCCGCTGCAGTTTGGTCCTAATGAAGATTTTGCCCGTTATCCCCGGGATCTGGAGCGGGATGCCGCAAATGCGGAAAGTGCCGGGGTGGATGTGATTTTTAACCCGGAGGTAGAGGAGATGTATCCCACGCAAAACTTAACCCATGTGGAGGTGGGTGAGCTGGGGGACTGCCTCTGCGGGGCTTCCCGGCCGGGACATTTTCGGGGAGTTACCACCGTGGTAAGCAAGCTTTTTCATATTGTGCAGCCGGATCGTGCTTATTTCGGCCAGAAAGATTATCAGCAGTATTTAATTGTGCGCCAGATGGTACGGGATTTGAATTTTCCCATTGAAGTGATTCCGGTTCCCATTGTCAGGGAAAAAGATGGGCTGGCCTTAAGCTCCCGCAATGTTTATTTGAGTCCGGAGCAACGTGCTGAGGCTCTAGTGCTACACCACAGCCTTACCGAAGCTGAAAAATGGATTCGGGAGGGAGAACGGCGGGCCGAGGTAATTGAAAAGCGTATCGAAGAGAAAATTAGAAGGGAAAGTTCCGGTGAGGTGGATTATATTGAGATTCGGTCGGCAGAGGATTTAACAAAGGTGCAGGGGATCCGGGGAAAAGTGGTTATTGCCTTGGCTGTGCGGTTTGGTTCCACCCGCTTAATCGATAATAAAGTATTGGAGGAGATATAAATGTTTCGTACTATGATGAAATCCAAAATACACCGTGCAACGGTGACAGAGGCTAACTTGCAATATGTAGGAAGTATTACAATTGATGAGGAACTCTTGGAAGCTGCCGATATTCTCCCTAATGAAAAAGTGCAAGTTGTCAATAATAACAATGGTGCACGTTTGGAGACCTATGTGATTCCCGGAAAACGGGGGGACCGCACTATCTGCCTTAATGGAGCTGCGGCCCGTTTGGTGCAGGTGGGCGATGAGGTCATTATCATTTCCTATGGGATTTTTACCGAAGAGGCCGCCGGAACCTATCAGCCTAAGGTGATTTTTGTGGATCAAGGAAATAATCCGGTAAAGATTGCTCATGAAGAGGTTCATGGCAGTAAGTCTTAAGGGCAGAGAAGTATCAAGTTAAGATACTTCGCTAATTGCTCAGTATGACAACCAAGAGAGCAGGTCATCCTGAGTATATAACCCTAGAAATGTCATCCTGGGCCTTGGTGAAGGATCTTTTGGAGGGAAATGAGCATAGGTTAACGGGTTTATAGAGAGATAAATATTATGTTAGGGGTTAGGGTAGGAGGATAAAAATGAGTAGATATCTAGTGCCGTGGCACTTAGAGGAAGCAAAAATCTATTCTACGGGGGTTTTGGTTCTTGGGAGCGGGATTGCCGGTTTATACACGGCAATCAAGGCCAGTGAACATTTTGAGGTTACTGTTCTCACCAAAAAAGGGATTCCGGAGAGCAATACTATGCATGCCCAAGGCGGAATCGCCGCTGCTTTTGATGAAACGGATTCTCCCGCTTTGCATTATGAAGATACCCTTTATGCCGGGGCGGGATTATGTGAGTCCGATTCAGTTCGGACCTTGGTTGAAGATGGTCCGCTCCGGGTCGAGGAATTAATTCGCATGGGGGCAAATTTCGATGAGCAAAATGGTCGTTTAGCCCTTACCCAGGAAGCCGCTCATAGCCGCCGGCGGATACTTCATGCCAATGGAGATGCCACAGGGGAGGAAATTGAACGGACTTTGGTAAGGCAAACCCTTAAACAAAAGCAAATTCTGGTTAAGGAAGAGCAATTCGTTTTGGATCTCCTGCAAAATCAACAAGGGGAAGTAATCGGCGTCCTAAGCCTGAATAATCAAACCCGCGGGTTGGAGATCTATTTAGCTAAGGCCGTGGTGTTAGCCACCGGCGGTCTGGGGCAGCTTTATTGTTATACTACCAACCCTGGGGTAGCTACAGGGGATGGGATGGCTATTGCTTATCGGGCAGGAGCTCAACTCATGGATATGGAATTTATCCAATTTCACCCTACTGCTCTCTTTATCCCCGGTGCCCCACGCTTTTTAATCTCGGAAGCAGTGCGGGGAGAAGGGGCACAGCTAATTAACGCTCACGGTGAGCGTTTTATGGAAAATATCCCCGGTAAGGAATTAGCTCCCCGTGATGTGGTGGCTAGAGCTATTTGGCGTGAAAAGGCAAAAGGCCAAGTATTTCTGGATTTTCGCCCGATCGGCCCGGAAAAAGTGGTTAAACGTTTTCCGCTTATTTATCAAACCTGCCTAGATTATGGGATAAATGTTTTAGAAGAACCTCTTCCGGTTGCTCCGGCTGCTCATTATGTGATGGGAGGAGTTCACACAGATCAACAAGGAAGGACAAGCCTCCCTAATCTTTATGCCTGTGGGGAATGTGCCTGTAATGGAGTCCATGGGGCCAATCGGTTGGCCAGCAATTCCCTTCTGGACGGGTTGGTCTTTGGGGGAAGAATCGTTGAGGGTATAATAAATTTGAACGCTTCTCAGGACCGCCCTCTACCAAAAGTCCAGGATATCGTCGGGGATAAGCAGGAGGGACCAGGAAGCAAGGCCCCGGCTTTTGAGCGCGGCAAGCTTCAAGAAATCATGTGGGATTATGTAGGAATTATCCGTGAGGAAGATGGTTTAAAGAAAGCAACCAGGCTAATCGAGCAATGGGACAATCTTTTTCAACCGGAGCGAAGAATCGAGGAATTGGAACTTAAGAATCTCTTAACCGTCGGCGCCTGTGTAGCCCGGGCAGCTTTGGCGCGCCAAGAGAGTCGCGGCGGCCATTACCGTTCGGATTATCCCGAGAGTCAACGGCGTCTACTTAACCATTCCATACAAGCAAGGGGGATCGATAATGTTTGCACCATTCCAGTATCAAGGGCTGATTGAACAAGCTTTACGGGAAGATTTGGGAACGGGGGATTTAAGCGCAGCTATTTTCTCCGAAACACGGAAGACTAAAGCCAAAATTTATGCCAAGCAAAAGGGGATTGTTTGTGGTCTGGAAGTAGTACAACAGGTTTTTGAGACGGTTAATTCTCTGTTGGAAATCTCAATCTTAGCTAAGGATGGGGATAAAGTCGAGCGGGGAACTGTTGTAATGGAGATTAGCGGGCCTGTACGCTCCATATTGAGCGGAGAGCGAACCGCTCTGAATTTTTTACAGCATCTTTCCGGGGTGGCCACTGCTACCTATCAAGCTGTAAAGGAATGTGAAGGGCTTTCTACCCGCATTACAGATACCCGTAAAACCTTACCGGGTTTAAGAATGCTGCAAAAATACGCCGTACGTATGGGTGGTGGTCAGAATCATCGTTTTGGCCTTTATGATGCAGTGATGTTAAAGGATAATCATATTGCCGCTGCCGGTGGGATTAAGGCTGCTGTGGCAGCTGCGCGGTCCCAGATCGGTCATATGGTTAAGATTGAAGTGGAATGCGAGACCCTTCGGCAAGTGGAAGAAGCCGTAGCCGCCGGTGCAGAGGTAATTATGTTGGATAATATGGACCTGGAAGAGATGCGCAAGGCAGTTCAAATTATTGACCGTAAGGCGATTGTGGAAGCTTCCGGCGGTATAAAGAAGGGGGCTGTTCGGGCCGTGGCCGAAACCGGAGTAGATGTAATCTCCCTCGGTGCAATCACCCATTCGGTCAAGGCGGTGGATTTTTCCTTAGATATCGGTGATATCAAGGCTTTAACCAAAGAACGCTGGGAAAAGGGAGAAAATTGTGCGAAATAGGATTCTGAATTTGCTCTGGGACCGGCAAGGGGAATTTGTATCCGGTGAGAGCATCAGTACAGCCTTAAATATCACCCGGGCAGCGGTCTGGAAACAGATTCAAGGGCTAAAGGAAGCCGGATATGAAATAGAGGGGCAGACCAATCGTGGTTATCGTCTGGTAAAAACACCTTCTGCTTTGGATGAGTGGGCTTTTAGTCAAAAACTTAGGACTGAGGCCCTTGGTCGAAGGCTTTTTCTCTTTGATGAATTGCCTTCTACCAATGATTGGGCCAAGGATTTAGTCCGCCAAGGTGAGGAACATGGTACAGTGGTAATAGCCAAGTACCAGCTTGCCGGCCACGGGCGGATGCGGCGGGTATGGGAGTCCCCCCGGGGTGGGCTTTGGCTCAGTGTTCTGCTTAAGCCCAGGCTGAATTTGGGGGATGCGGCCAAGCTAACCTTAAGCAGCGGCGTCGCTTTGGCGCAAACCCTCAAAGAACTTTACGGACTGGAAGCAGGGATCAAATGGCCTAATGACCTAGTGTATGAGGGTAAAAAGATTGCCGGAATCCTTGGGGAGGTGGCCGGTGAATGGAATACGGTCCAGACAATTATCTTAGGTATTGGGATAAATGCTAACTTTTCCGGAAAGGAACTTAGCTCTAAGCTGCCGGCTATGAGCTTAATGGATATTTTGGGGCGGGAGGTTAACCTTAATCAATTAGCAGCTGCTTTTCTGTTAAATCTGGAAAGGGAAGTCCTAGCCTTAGAGCAGGGGGATGCATTGGGATTAAAAGAACGCTGGACCTCTTTTGCGGTAGGAATAGGTCGGAGTATCCGTGTGGAAAAGGCTGGAGCTGTATATTCGGGGATATTTAAGGGTATCCGGGAAAATGGGGAGCTTATCCTCAATCTGGATGGGCAGGAAACGGTTTTTTCCTCAGGTGAAGTGTCGATACGGACCGGGAAAGAGTATTGCCCCGAACATTGAACAAGACTCTTTCAGTGGGGGGAGCCGATCCCCGCTGAAGGTTAGGAATCAAGATACTTCGCCGCCGCTCAGTATGACAACGAAAAAAAGAGGTCATCCTGCGGGAAGAATGGTCGAAGGAACTTTTCCAGCATGCTTTCCTTAAAATTATTTGACTAAGTAAAACAGCTAATCGTCGAAGGATAATTGTTTAGTTAAGGAGAATGACGATGATTTTAGTATTTGATGTGGGTAACACTAATATTGTCTTAGGAGTGTATGATCAGAAAAACTTAACTCATCACTGGCGGATTTCTACGGATAAATCCAGAACAGCGGATGAATATGCTGTAATTATCAAAAACTTATTTGATCTTAATGGTCTCGCCATGTCCGAAATTAATGCAGTTGTTATGTCCTCGGTGGTCCCACCGGTCATGCCGACACTGGAGGATTTAGCGCGTACCTATTTTAATGTAGAGCCTTTGGTCGTCGGCCCCGGAGTAAAAACGGGTATGCCAATTGTCTATGATAATCCGCGGGAAGTAGGAGCTGACCGGATTGTTAATGCGGTGGCTGCTTATCATAAATACGGCGGCCCCTTGGTCATTGTTGATTTTGGCACGGCTACGACTTTCTGTGCCATATCCAAACGAGGTGAGTATCTGGGCGGGGCTATTGCGCCGGGGGTTGGCATTTCTACGGAAGCTTTGTTTCAGCGGGCCTCAAAGCTGCCCCGGGTTGAAATTGTCCGACCGAAGAGCATTATCGCCAAAAATACGGTCGCCGGGATGCAATCGGGAATCTATTATGGCTTTGCCGGACAGGTGGACCGTATCGTTACCCTTATGAAGCAAGAGCTGGGCCCTGACACCCGGGTGATTGCCACGGGAGGGTTAGCGGAATTACTCAAAGAAGATTCCCAGGAGATCGAGAAGGTGGACCCTTTTTTGACCTTGGAAGGTCTTTTATTGATCTATGAAAAAAATTTCAACTAATATCCCTGATTGGTGGGCTGAAGAACTATGCATTTAGGAAACTTTGACTTAGGTATTCCTGTTTTTTTGGCACCGATGGCCGGTGTTACGGATAAGGCCTTTCGGGAAACTGTTCGCTCGGCAGGCGGTCGCCATGTCTGGACGGAAATGATCAGTGACAAAGCTTTGACTTATCTTAATTCCCGAACTTTGGAGATGCTGGATCTGACGGGCGAGGCCTCGCCGCGGATCGTTCAGATCTTTGGCTCCGAACCCCAGGTTATGGCGAAGGCGGCAAGGTTGGCAGTAGAAAGGCAGGCCGAGGTTATCGATATCAACATGGGGTGTCCAACTCCCAAAATTGTTAAAAATGGGGAAGGTTCAGCACTTTTGCGGGACCTTCCCAAAGCTTTGCGCATCGCGGAGGCGGTAGTTAAGGCGGTGGAAGTACCGGTGACGGTTAAGATGCGCCTGGGTTGGACTCACGAGGAAATTGTTGCCCCGGAATTAGCCAAGGGGGTGGAGGCCGTAGGGGTTCAGATGGTTAGCGTTCATGGGCGTACCCGGGAGCAGTTTTATGCGGGAACCGCCGATCGAAGTTGGATAAGGAAAGTTAAAGAGAGTGTAGGAATCCCGGTTATCGCCAACGGGGATATTTCTTCCCCTGGAGAAGCTAAAAAAGTGCTGGCGGAAACGGGCTGTGACGGGGTGATGATCGGCAGAGGCAGTCTGGGAAATCCTTGGCTCATCCCCCGAATTGAGGCGTTTTTGAATAAGGGAATCTTAATTGAAGAACCTTCCCTAGAGCAGAAGATCCGGACGGCGATGGCACACTTTGAGCGGGTACTAAATTATAAGGGTGAACGGATTGGTCTTAACGAAATGCGTAAGCATGCAGTCTGGTATATTAAAGGAATACGTAATGCAGCCCAAATGCGGGACCTTATTATGCAGACAAAGACACCTGCCGAAATGAACGATTTATTTCAAAGGATTTTGGTGGAAAATGCATAACCTTAACCGGTTCAGGAAGAATAGTAGGGCGTAAGTGAAAGTTCGGAACCAGTCGGCTGGAATTAAAACAGGTAAACTTCCTATATCTATCAAATCGGGCAAATCTTATTGCAGGGACTCCACGGAATCCTTGACATTATTTTGCAGTGAACATATAATACGAGTAATGCAAATAGCGGAGTTTACATATTATGGCATAAAGCCTGGTTTAAATGAAGCGCAAAGTAAAAATAGCGCCATGCATAGGATGAGAAAAGGGAGCGGATATGGAAATGGCCGAAAAAGAAGTAATTTTAACTATTGAAGGGTTAAAGAAATTAGAAGAAGAGCTTGAGACACTAAAGACGGTAAAACGCCGGGAAGTGGCTGAACGAATTAAACAGGCCATCGAGTTCGGGGATATCAGTGAAAACTCAGAGTATGACGACGCTAAAAATGAACAAGCTTTTATCGAAGGCCGTATTATTACTTTGGAAAAAATGCTGAGAAATGCCCGGGTGATTGACGAATCCGAGGGTAGCGAAGTTGTTGCCCTTGGTTCAACCGTTATTTTAAAAGATAAAGATTTTGGCGATGAAGAAGAATACACTATCGTGGGTTCGGCGGAAGCCGACCCGGGTTCTAATAAGATCTCCAATGAATCACCTGTAGGTAAGGCTGTTTTGGGCCATGCTAAAGGTGCTGTTGTAGAAGTTAATGTTCCGGCCGGAGTTCTTCATTACGAGATTGTCAATATCAGATAAAACAACTCCTAACAACAGCAGTAATAATAATACAGTAAACAAAATCGGCAAGTATTCTTGCCGATAATTTGTTTTAGCGCAGGTGAAAATTTCTATAAATATTGATTAAGATCGAAGTGTTTTGGTAAAATTGTTAAAGGAATTACTGTTGGAGGTATGAAAATGGATGAAATAAATGATCTCTGGCGGGTTCGCTTGGACAAGCTTGCTCAGTTAAGAGAATACGGAGTAGAGCCTTATGCGGACCAGTATCAGAGAACCCATATGGCCCAAGAAATTCTCGATGGCTTTGAGACTCTTGAGGGACAAGAAGTGAAGATTGCCGGGCGGATGATGGCCAAAAGAGACCAAGGCAAGGTCGTGTTTACTCATATCCAGGATTTTAGCGGGCAAATTCAAGCCTATATTCGTAAGGAAGAAATCGGCGAGGAATGGTTTGAGTTCGTTACTAAATTTGATATAGGGGATATCATTGGGGTGAAAGGCACCGTATTTAAGACCAAGCGCGGTGAGATCTCTATTCGTGCCACAGAAGTTCAGATTTTAGCAAAATCCATGCGCCCTTTGCCGGAGAAATTCCATGGTTTAACCAATGTAGAATTGCGTTATCGGCAAAGGTATTTGGACTTGATCATGAATCCGGAAGTCAGGAATGTTTTTGTCATGCGCAGCAAAATCATTCGTTCCATGCGAAACTTCTTAGAAGGTCAAGGGTTCTTGGAGGTAGAGACGCCGACTCTCCACACCATTCCGGGGGGAGCAGCGGCCCGTCCGTTTATCACCCATCACAATACTTTAGATATCGATCTCTATTTACGGATTGCGCTGGAACTGCCCTTAAAGCGTTTAATCGTGGGTGGTTTTGATAAAGTATTTGAAATCGGCCGGAACTTCCGTAATGAGGGAATCTCCATTAAACATAACCCTGAGTTTACGATGATGGAACTATATCAGGCTTATGCCAACTTTGAAGATATTATGGAATTAACTGAAAACATGATTTCCACTATTGCCAAAGAGGTTCATGGAACAACACAGGTTACCTATCAAGGGCAAATGATTGATTTTAAAACTCCTTGGCGTCGGTTGCCTATGTTAGATGGGATTATGGAATATGCCAAGGTAGACTTCCGCCAGATCCTAACTGATGAAGAGGCTCAACAGGCGGCAAAAGAAAAGGGTCTAAAGGTCGAGCCCGGCAGCTCCAGAGGAAAGATTATCAACGAATTCTTCGAGGAGTTTGTGGAACCGAATCTTATTCAGCCTACCTTCGTCACCGGGCATCCTGTGGAGATTTCCCCATTAGCGAAGAGAAATGCTGAGCATCCCGAATACACTGATCGTTTTGAGGCTTTCGTTTATGGCAGAGAATTGGGGAATGCCTTCTCGGAGTTAAATGATCCTATAGACCAAAGACAACGCTTTGAAGCTCAAGTGGCTGAGCGGGCTAAAGGAGACGATGAGGCCCATATGATGGACGAGGACTTTGTCCAAGCCCTGGAGTACGGGCTGCCGCCTACCGGGGGCTTAGGAATCGGTATCGACCGTTTGGTTATGCTTTTAACCGATTCTCCGTCTATTCGTGACGTTATTTTATTCCCCACTATGCGGCCCAGGGAAGATGATTAAAAAGTAAAAATATAGAAAAAGAAGCTTTGCAACTCAATTGATAGTGAGTTGTAGAGCTTCTTTTTTATATAATCGTTAAATCAATTGCGACATTATCCGAAAAATTACGACAAAGTGTTATAATTATTACAACAATTTGTTAGACAAATATAATAAGAGATTTCTCTAAGTACAGTAAATTCAAACAATTGTGACTTCACCCCGATATGGCATAAAAATTGCATATGCTATAGGTATGTCTCAAGTCCCAAAAAAATTAAAGGAGGAGAATGGTTTGTTAAGAAAAAAAGGAATGGCTTCGGTACTTATTGTGGTTCTTGTACTCATGTTAGGACTTGCAGGATGTAGTAGCGGTGGGGACAAAACAACTGCTCCTAATAACAATGCAAATAACAATGCCAGTGACAAAACCATCACAATTAAAGTAGGGCATGTTTTAGCACCTGATCATCCCTATACTTTTGGTTTGAACAAATTCAGTGAGATTGTTAGTCAAAAAACCGATGGAAAAATAAAGGTTGAAGTTTTTCACAGCTCACAATTAGGTAACGAAAGGGACATGATTGAAGCACTGCAACTGGGGACCCAAGAAATGGCTCTAGTATCAACCGCTCCACTGTCCAGCTTTACTGAGCAATTCTTGGTATTTGATTTGCCTTTCATCTTTAAGGATAATGAATCAGCCTATAAAGTACTCGATGGCGAGATTGGAGAAAATATCTTAAAAAGTCTTGAGTCCCAGGGAATTGTCGGTCTCGCGTATTGGGAGAATGGTTTCAGGCATGTCACGAATGCTAAACGGCCCATCAATAAGCCTGAAGATCTTAAAGGGCTTAAGATCCGCCTCATGGAGAACCCCATTCACATGGATACATTTAGTGCAATGGGAGCCAGCCCAACCCCAATGGCCTTCGGTGAATTATTTACGGCATTGCAACAGGGTACAATCGATGGACAAGAAAATCCGATTCCGATTATCTGGACTTCCAAATTCTATGAAGTTCAGAAGCAAATGAGTTTAACCGGTCATTTCTATGCGGCAGCACCGCTTTTAATCTCCCAAAAATTCTTAAATTCCTTATCCCCGGAATATCAAAAGATTATTAAAGATGCCGCCGTTGAAGCAAGGGACTATGAGAGAGGCTTAATAGCCGAGCAAACGAATGAATACCTGGATAAGATCAAAGGGGCCGGCGTAAATGTTGTCGAAGTCGATAAGAAATTATTTGAAGAGGCGGTAAAACCCGTTTATAGCAAATATGAAGCGAAAATCGGTAAAGAGCTGATCGATAAAGTCATCAGTGCGCAACAGTAATAAGTTCTAGAATACCGAGGCAGGTTTGTTGCCTGCCTCGGTTTTCCTTAAGGGGGGATTTCGTTGAAAATCAAAAAAGTATTCGCCAATTTAGAAGAATATCTTTGTGCTTTTCTATTGGCTACTATGACTATTATCGTAGCTATACAGGTTTTTAGCCGATTTGTTCTTAATAATTCCTTATCATGGTCCGAAGAATTGGCAATTTATATTCTCGCCTGGGTAACCTTCTTGGGTGCCAGTATTGGCGTAAAGCGGGGAGCGCATATTGGGGTTGAGGCATTTATTCTTATGCTTCCCAAGAGGGCTCAAAAGTACGTCGTTTCTTTAGCTTATCTGGTTTCCGCTATCTTTTTTTCCGTTCTAATTGTTGTTGGTTTTAGAATCATACTGACACAAATGTCAACGGGCCAGGTCTCGCCGGCCATGAGAATCCCGATGTACTATGCCTATCTCTCCGTACCGGTTGGAAGTATCTTTATTACAATCCGGTTTGTTGAAAAATTTATAGGTGAAATGAAAAAAAGCAATAAGCAGGCTCACGAAATTATGCACACTGGGGGAAATAGTATATGACAGGTATTCTTTTCGGAGGATTTGTCGCATTGATGGTAATAGGTGTACCTATTGCCGTTGTATTGGGTTTATCCGCTGTTATAGCACTTACGGTTGGTACCAGCATTCCGCTTACCGTTGTTGCCCAGAAAATGTTTACAGCCTCTGCGTCTTTCCCGCTGATGGCAATTCCCTTCTTTATGATTGCGGGTACCCTGATGGAGGGCGGAGGAATATCTCGTAGGCTTATCAATCTTGCCAATAAAATGGTAGGGCATATCACAGGCGGTCTGGCTATGGTGGCCATTGTTACCAGTATGTTTTTTGCGGCGATTTCAGGGTCGGGTCCGGCTACTGTAGCAGCTCTTGGGGGCATCATGATTCCGGCAATGGTTCGGGCAGGATATGATCTGGGATTTTCGGCTGCGGTAATGGCGGCTGCCGGGTCGATTGGGGTAATTATTCCGCCTAGTATTCCTATGGTTACCTATGGGGTTGTTGGCGGTGTTTCTATCGGGTCCCTATTCTTAGGTGGTTTTGGTAGTGGTGCCTTGGTGGGTTTGTCTCTAATGATACCAACATACTTTATTGCCAAGAAAAGGGGTTATACAGGGACCGGTCATTTTAGTTTAAAAGAGGTATTAATTGCAACTAAAGATGCCTTTTGGGCGTTGATGATGCCTGTAATTATCCTTGGCGGCATATACGGCGGAATTTTCACACCCACTGAAGCGGCCTGTGTAGCGGTTGTGTATGGTTTCATTGTCGGGATATTTGTGTACAAGGAGCTGAAGCTTAAAGACTTAGGCAAACTTTTCGCAAACTCGGCCGTCAGCACTTCGGTTGTAATGTTGGTCATCGCCGCGGCTTCAGTCTTTGGCTGGATCATGACCAGCGAGCGGATTCCGGACACCGTAGCTCAAGCCTTTATCAGTTTTTCCGACAGTAAAATTGTAATTCTGCTCTTAATCAATATATTGTTATTGATTGTTGGTTGTTTTATGGAAACCAACGCCGCCATTATCATTTTAGCGCCAATTTTCTTGCCTCTTGTTGTTAAGATGGGTGTCGATCCGATTCATTTTGGTTTGATAATGGTTGTGAATACGGCGATTGGTATGCTTACGCCACCCTTGGGGGTTAACCTCTTTGTTGCCTGTGGTATAGGTAATCTGAGTATTGAAAGGATTAGCAAGGCAATTATTCCGTATATCATCGCGATGATAATGGCCGTTTTAATAATCAGCTATGTTCCTGCTATTTCGATGTATTTACCGACACATTTCATGAAATAGAGGCGAGGTACCTGTGAACTTAAACTTATTCAAAGTTAAGCAAAGTTTTAATCCGATCAAAATTTCCGACTTATCTTCGGCAATTTCACAGGAGTTTTTGAAAGCCGGATTAGCTGAACGGATTAAACCGGGCAGCAGAATTGCTATTGCAGTCGGTAGCAGAGGGATTGCCAATATATCAGAAATTGTAAAATCAGTCATTGCCGAGTTTAAAAAACTTGGGGCAGACCCGTTTATCGTCCCGGCTATGGGCAGCCACGGCGGGGCTACCGCCGAGGGCCAATTGAAAGTGTTAAACAGCTTAGGAGTAAGCGAGGAAAGCACCGGTGTACCTAGCTATTCCAGCATGGAGGTTGTTGAGTTAGGCAAAATTGACGGGATAGTTCCTGTTTTCTTTGATAGGTTTGCAATGGAGGCCGAGGGGGTCTTCTTGATTAATCGTGTAAAACCCCACACCGATTTTGGGGGTCCCTTGGGCAGTGGCCTGGTCAAAATGCTTTCAATTGGGCTGGGCAAACAAAAAGGGTGTGTCACTTTACATACCTATGGCTTGAGTAAGTATATTCCCTTAGCGGCAAAGATGGTTCTGGAAAAAGCGAATATCCTGGGCGGGATGGCAATTGTGGAAAATAGTCATGAAGAAACAGCATACTTAGAGCTCGTCACAGGTGAGGAATTGTTTGAAAAGGAAAAATATTTGCTGCAAAAGGCCAAGTCCCAAATGGCAAGACTCCCTTTCAAGGATCTGGACGTGCTGGTGGTGCAGATGATAGGCAAAACTATCAGTGGAACCGGTATGGACACGAATGTTATTGGCAGAATGAGAGTGGAAGGGTTACCGGAGCCGGAAGGGTTACAGATCAAAAGGGTTGTCGTGCTTGATCTCGCGGAGGATTCTTATGGCAATGCTCTGGGAATTGGTTTGGCCGATTTAACTACTAAGAAACTCGTTGAAAAAATTGACTTTAAAACTATGTATGCCAACGTGATTTCTACCGCTTATTTAGAACGAGGTAAGATTCCGATATTTTTAGATAATGACCAAGAAGCAATTACAACAGCTCTGAAGACGATTGGTCCAATACCCGTTGAAAAAGCAAGGGTTTGTTTGATTAAGAACACAATGGAGCTAGAGGAGTTCTATATTTCTCCAAGCTTAGTTGATGAATTAAGAGAGAATAAGGATATAAGCATCATAGAGGAGATCGGGCCTATTTCTTTTTCGGAAGATACTCAAAACTTATGCCTTTTTTGACTAGTATGTCATAATCCTTATTTTCCGTCAGAAGAAGGTGGTTTAGTGCTAAAAAAAGTTGCAATAGAACTAGGGCATATTGTTGGCAAAGATAATCTGATTACGGAGAAAATACCCCTTGCCACTTATTCCTATGATTCTTCTCAATTTCTGGGGCATCCGGAGGCGGTAGTTTTCCCAACATCGTCGGAAATGGTTAGCGATATCTTTAAGTTCGCTCAAAAGTATGGTTTGTTAATTACGCCGCGGGGTGCCGGAACTTGTTTGAGTGGTGGTGCTGTTGCTGATCAGGGCGGCATTGTTATCGCAATGAATAAGATGAATCGCATTTTAGATATTGACCCGATTGCCCGTACAGCTTTAGTAGAAGCCGGTGTCATCAACAAGCAAATTCAGATGGCGGCTGAACCTTATAGATTAATGTTTGCTCCCGACCCCGGTAGTCTAAACGCGGCTACAATTGGTGGTAATATTGCAGAAAATGCCGGCGGTATGCGCGGGGTAAAATATGGTTGTACAAAGGACAATATATTGGGCTTGGAGATTGTTCTTCCCTCCGGTGATATTGTAAGAACCGGTGAGATGTTGTCTCCTTCCGAGGCACAAATTGATTTGAGTTATTTCTTATGTGGTTCGGAAGGTACTTTGGGTATAGTTACCAAGGCGTTCCTGGGATTAACCCCGATTAATTCTCATGTTATGACAATGACCGCAGTTTTCGATAATCTCAGAGATGCCGGGGACTGTGTAGCTAATGTTATAGCGCGGGGTGTAATTCCAACGTCAATGGAGATTATGGATAATACGATGATCAGAGCTGTAGAGGATTACGCAAAGCTAGGTTTACCTCTAGATGCAGAGGCACTACTCTTAATAGAAGTCGATGGTTTCAGCTCGGAAGTAGAAGTGCAGGTTAAAGCTATTACAGAATCTTTTCAAATGAATAAAGCTAAAAATTATCGTATTGCAAGTGAAGAAAAAGAGAGACAATCCCTTTGGAAAGCCAGAAGGTCAGGCAACGGTGCTCTGGGAAAACTGAAACCGACCATGATTACCCAGGATATCGTTGTGCCAAGGGATCGTTTGCCTAACTTGTTAAGTAACGTTTCCGCTCTTTCGGAAAAGTATGGGGTTATAATTGCTCAACTGGCTCATGCGGGCGATGGGAATGTGCATCCTCACATTCTTTATGATCATAGGGATTCTCGGGAAAGTGAAGTAGTTGAAATTGTATGTGATGAAATTTTCAAGGAAGCCCTGGTACAAGGGGGAACAATATCAGGAGAACATGGTATTGGTCTGGAAAAGATAAAATATATGCCCCTAGCTTTTACTCAGGAGAGTTTACACTACATGAAGAAGTTAAGGTTGGCATTTGATCCCCAGCTAAGATTGAACAACGGTAAACTAATCTCATAGGAAAGGAGGAAGATCTATGGCCCAGCAACATGTTGTTGATGCCTTTAATAAATATATTTCTTCAAATGACATGAGTAGTCGGTACCAAGAAATTCTAGAATCCGGCTATAAGCCAAATTTAATACTTTATCCTGAATCCGTCGAGGATCTTCAGGGGATTATGAAATTGGCCAATGAACTTCAAACACCTGTCTATCCTGTGGGTGCCGGAACAATGTTTATGGAGAAGATTGCGCCCTTTACTTCCGGGATACTACTATCCACTCAAAAACTAAAAAAAGTCGTTGAATATAGACCTCAAAATATGAGTATAGAGGTAGAAGCGGGGCTAACCATTAAGGAACTTCAGAAGATATTAGCCATAGATAATATCTTCTATCCTGTGGAACCGGATGAAGCCTCAGCAACAATCGGCGGGCAAGTCGCTGTGAATGGCTATGGACGAAAAAAGTATATGTATAAAAGCAGCCGATTTTATGTCATGGGTATGGAATTTATTTCCGCGCAGGGTGATTTAATTAGGGTGGGCGGCAGAACTGTAAAAAATGTAAGCGGATATGATGTAAGCCAACTTCTGGCGGGATCTTGGGGATTGTTTGGAGTTATTACCAAAGTAACCCTACGGCTTCGACCGCTGCCGGAGAAAAATTTAATAATTACGCGTTCTCTACAGAATTTGACGGAAGTAAAAGGATTGGTCAATGGAATATTAAACGAAAAATTAAGCCTTGCCGCTCTGCTGTTGAGGGCAGAAGAAAAGGCTGTTTCCGTGCAGTTAGAACTTGAAGGTTTTGAGGAAACGGTCGAATTACAGGCATCCGAGATGGAAGAAAAATACGGTTTTAAAAGAATGGCTAGTTTACTTGAAAAACCAAAAGAAATAACACATAGAGCAATGTTACCCCTTCAAAATTATGGCGAGGCACTGGAGTCGCTATGGACATGGGCAGGAAAACAGCAACTTTCGGCTAGCTTCTATGGGAATGTCACTAATGGCGTCCTCGAAATGGAACTAAAAGAAATTAAATCAGAAAGCCAACGGATGACGGAATTGCATGAAGAAATCTGCAAGTATGGGGGAAGCTGGCTGAGGGGAAACAATCTAAAGGCTAAATCGGCAACAGCCAACCTTAAGCTTCTGCATGAAATAAAAGCTCAAATTGATCCGAAAAAAATATTAGTTCCGGAAAACGCATTCTTAAAGGAGTGATAGAAGTGAAGCAAGCGGAACTGTTAGATACCATCATGAAATGTAACCGTTGTGCATCCTGTCACGATGTTTGCCCAACGTATAAAACTTCCGGTAACGAATTTGCAGTCGCACGTGGGCGCTTGCGTTTGCTCCGTTTAGGCTTAGAAAATCAACTTGATTTAGACCATGAACCAGAAATGGATAAGTTTATAAATGAATGCTTATTATGTAAAGCTTGTGAAGAAAGTTGTCCCTCCAATGTACCAATTACCCGAATAATCAGTGAGGCTAGGGTGCATTTTACTGAAACTAAGGGATTACCTTTAATTAAACGAATAATATACAGGGGATTCTTTTCCCATCCGAGGAGGCTTAATCTGGCCCGTAAAATAACGAGAATCTACCAAAAAAGCGGTGCCAGAGAAGCGGTAAGTCATGTTGGAATTTTAAAAGATCCCAACAATCTTTTACCGGACATGCCAAAGTTGAGCTTAAGGAAACAGTTACCGGAAATTCTTAAAGAGGCTCCGGATGTAACTCATAAAGTAGCATACTTTTTGGGATGTTCGGTTGACCAATTTTTTAGTCATGTTGGTAGAGCAACCATCGAAGTTCTCCAAGCAAATAATTGTGAAGTAATTGTTCCGGAGGTAACTTGTTGTGGTGCTCCCCACCAGAGTGCGGGTGACCTTGAGGAATTCAAGAGACTGGCAAGATATAACTTGAATATACTTGCGAACCTTAAGGTGGAGGCGCTTGTTTTTGACTGTGCTACCTGCGGAGCTATCATAAAAGAATACGAAGAACTCTTCATAGATGAGCCTGAGTACAAAAAAATGGCACTAAGTGTGAAGGAAAAAGTTACCGACTTAAGCACTTATCTATTAGCCATTGATTATCAGTCCGGATCAAGGGAAATTCCTCTGCGAATAACCTATCACGATCCTTGTCACAGTATCAGAGGATTGAACGTAGATAAAGCCCCGCGGACTATACTAAAAAGTATCCCAGGTATGAAATTCGTAGAGATGAAAGAAGCAAACATGTGTTGTGGAGGAGCAGGTTCTTATGGTGTATTTCACCCTAAGATATCCAAAAAGGTACTTAAGCGTAAGCTGGAAAATTACACTGAAACCAATGCGAATATCCTGGTAACTTCATGTCCGGCTTGCATGATGCAGTTAAATTTTGGGTTGAAGGCCTTTGGAATTTCCGGGCAGGTGAAACACCTCTCTGAATTATTAGCTGAATCTTATGATCTAGGGAATAGCTAAATATTACCTATGTGGGGGGATATGTAGCGTGGGAATTGATCTTAAACAAAATAACAAAATATTGATGGACACAATACTGGGGACCTTGCGGGAAGGTGTTAATGTTGTCGATGCCAATGGCATAATTGTGTATGCCAACCAGAGTTCGGCTAATTATGTAGGGGAAAAAGTTGAAATGGTCGGTAAGCATATCACCGAGTTCTATCCTAAAGCAGCCCTACTAGAAGTTCTGGCTACTCATAAACCGGTTTTTGATCAGAAAATCGTGCATAACCCAAATAGAATCTTCATTGTTAATGCGACACCTTTGTATATAGAAGGGGAATTTGCCGGAGGAATAGCAACCTTTAGAGATATAACCGAAATAGAAAAACTGTCGAAAAGGTTGGAAAAGCTGGAGATTGAGTTAGCCCTGAACCGAAACGATGTCTTTGATTCCCTGGTAGGTAAAGACAGCAGTCTAAGGGAGGCAATGGACAAGGCACAGAGGAGCATAGCGTCCTTAGGAGGGCCGAGGCATAGTATAATTGTTGGCGAGACAGGCACGGGCAAAACAATGTTGGCTAAAGCCATGTATAGATTTGCGGAAAGAATAGGAGTTATTAAAGCGGGCTCTCCTTTTATTGAAATAAACTGTGCGCAATTCACCAATGCGGATATCGCGGCAATGGAGGTATTTGGGACAGAAAAAGGGTCGTTTACCGGTGCTTATGATAAACCGGGCTTAATCGAAGTAGCGAATGGAGGGATTCTCTTTCTCGATGAAGCTCAGACTTTAGGTCCTCATCAGGCCATGCTCCTTAAGGCGATTGAATCCGGCATAGTAAGAAGAATCGGCGGAAGAACGGAAAGGGAAGTTGACGTTGTCATTATTACAGCCTCCAGTAAGGACCTGAAGAAAGAATTCATCCCCGAATTGTATCAGAGGTTGGCCCAGTACCAGATTGAGTTGCCGCCATTAAGGGAAAGATCCCTTGCGGAAAAAGAGGACCTATTTAATTCGTTTGTAAGTTCCTATCAGTCGAAGGCAAAAAGTCGTTACAATATTGAGTTGAAAATCGTATTTACAGAAGCCGCTAAGAACATTCTTTTGAAGGCTACCTATGAGAGGAATATTAGGCAATTCAGGGATGTTGTGAATGCTTCGATCGACTCCGCCTCACCGCTAATCAGCACTTTGACCAGGGATACGGAGGAATTAAAAGTAGTCGTGGATGAGGAAAATTTGCCGTATCGGATGTTTATAGAGGAAAAAAGCGGGAAACAGGTTAAAGAGGTAGGGCTAAAGCCGGCCCAAAACCTGGAACAGTTAATTAAACGGCTAAATGAAGAAGGACTAGGTCCCCGGAGAATTGCAGCCGAACTGAAAAAAATGGGTATTAATCTTGAGTATTACCAGATTGCTTATAGGCTTAAAAATAGTGTAAATGAGTAGTAGTCTAACGCGAATAAACAAATTTCTAACACAACTGTTAGAAGAGAAAAACCCAAAGGCGCGGAAATACGAGGAATTACAATTGGCACAATACTTGCAATAGATAAAAGAGTCGGATTATTAAAAACATCAGAGGAGGGATAACTATGAGCAAAAAAACTATTAATGATTTTAATCAAATGGTAGCAAATGAAGAGAAAATCGTATATTTAACTGCTTACGATTACCTAACGGCAAAGATGGAGGAAAAAGCCGGGGTAGACATGATTCTGGTGGGCGATTCTTTGGGAATGGTCAGTTTAGGATATGATACGACTTTCCCTGTTACTATGGATGACATGGTTCGTCACTGCCAAGCCGTAAGACGTGGAGCACCGAATACTTTTATTGTTGGTGACATGCCATATATGTCTTACCAAATTTCAGATGAACAAGCTGTAATGAATGCAGGTCGGTTGGTAAAAGAGGCTGGATGTGATGCAATCAAGTTAGAAGGAGCGGGAACAAAAATAACGAGTCGGATCAAGGCTATTCAAGAAGCTGGAATTCTTGTCATGGGACATATTGGTTTGACTCCCCAGTTCATGGGTCAAATTGGCGGCTACAAAGCACAAGGACGGAGTGCCGCAGCTGCTTTAAAACTAGTTGAACAAGCAAAACTTGTTGAAGAGGCGGGGGCCTTCAGTATTTTGGTAGAAGGAGTTCCCTCCGCAGTTGGCAAGGCGATTACTGAGAGAGCAAATATCCCTGTACTCGGGATTGGTGCAGGTCCGTATACACATGGACAACTTCTCATTTATGCGGATATGGTTGGATTCTATGACAATTTCACGCCGAAGTTTGTCAAGAAGTATGCGAATGTCGGTGAAGTGTTGACTAATACTTTTAAAGAATATGCTCAAGATGTCAGGGAAGGGAAGTTCCCGGTAGACGGTGAACATACCTATAAAATGCCGGAAGAAGAAGTAAAGGAATTTGAAACTTTGCTTGGGTAATTGACTACGGGGATGGTAAAGAGCGCATGCCTCCTAGAAGTGGCTGCGCTCTTTTGTGCGTGCGCAGAGGGATTATTTATTGGACTTATGGGGACATACTACAATAGTTAATACAGGCACTGATCTGAAAAAAGTCGGATTCAGGAGAACAACAGAGATATTTAAATAAAAACAGAGGCAATCAAGGAAGATAGTAAATATTTCACGAATTTAGTAATTGAAAAGTTTAAAAGCGTTGTGGTATATTATCAAATGTTCCGCCAACACAACGTCCTGACGGAATAAAAACAAAAAATGATAGTTGACAAACGCGAAGCTTGCTGGTATCATTTATAAATGTGGCTCAGCCACATAAACCATAAAAATGGTCTACAAAATGGTCTTTGAAAACTAAACAACAAGGAACAGCCAATGACTCGTCAATGAGTAAAAGACAATTTGAGCAATCAAATTTTCTTCATAAGTTTAACTTTATGGAGAGTTTGATCCTGGCTCAGGACGAACGCTGGCGGCG
>NZ_CEVWNY010000022.1:0-31819 GCF_982384815.1 Desulfitobacterium sp.
ATCCGCTCTTGCAGTGCACCCATCTCAGTGGCTAGGGTTGGCTGGTAACCAACCGCCGAAGGCATCCGGCCAAGAAGAGCGGAAACCTCGGAACCAGCCTGAGTAAAGCGGAAAATGTTATCGATAAAGAGCAGCACGTCCTGGTTTTGCACATCCCGGAAATATTCTGCCATGGTCAATCCGGTCAGTCCTACCCGCAGACGAGCACCGGGGGGTTCATTCATTTGACCAAATACCATGGCCATTTTGTCAATAACCCCGGACTCTCTCATTTCATTCCAGAGGTCATTTCCTTCCCTTGTCCGCTCGCCAACCCCGGCGAAAACAGAAAGACCGCCATGCTCCATGGCAATATTATTGATAAGCTCTTGGATCAAAACGGTTTTACCAACTCCGGCACCACCGAAGAGACCGACCTTACCCCCTTTAGAGTAAGGAGCCAATAAGTCGATAACCTTGATCCCTGTTTCCAACATAACTGTCGAAGGGTCTTGATCCACAAAGGCCGGAGCCGGTCTGTGGATAGGATAAGCCGTATCGGCATGGACTTCAGGTCCATTGTCGATTACATCCCCGAGGACATTGAAAATACGCCCCAAAGTTGCCGGTCCTACAGGTACGGTAATAGGTGCTTTTGTGTCTACGGCTTCCATCCCCCGCTGGAGCCCGTCTGTTGAGGACATGGCCACACAGCGAACAGTATTATTACCCAAGTGCTGAGCAACCTCAAGAGTAAGGTTGATCTTCTGCCCGGGAACCGTGACTTTAATGGCACTATAAATCTCTGGCAGTGCTTCGGAAGCAAACTCAACGTCAACTACCGCTCCCATGATTTGCACGATTTTGCCGATATTCACAGGCGAGAAACCTCCTTTTTGTTTTAACCTAGGCTTTATTGAACTTAACCGCCCTTTGACACCCGGCGCTTATTAAGGCGGGGGACTTAGGGCGGGTTAGTTCAGTGCTCGAGGGCACTGGCTCCCCCGACAATTTCGGAAATTTCCGTTGTAATCGCCGCTTGGCGAGCACGATTCATCTGCAAGGTCAGCCGAGCGATTAAATCTCTGGCGTTATCCGTTGCCGCACCCATCGCGGTCATTTTCGCTCCCATCTCACTGGCTTTCCCCTCAAGCAAGGTGCGGAAAACTTGAGTCTCCACATATTTAGGAAGGAGGGTAGTTATAATCTCCTCAGGTGAGGGTTCAAATATATACTCCTTGTTGGATTCTTGCTTGGGTTTCTCGATGGGAAGAAGCTTGATCCGAGTGGGGCGTTGGGAAATTGCACTTAAAAATTCGTTGTAGACAATATAGACTTCATCAAGCTCTCCATGTTCATAAAGGCTGATGACCTCTTGAGCAATTTCCTTAGCCTGTCCATAGGATGGGTTATCGCTTAGCCCTATGAATTCGGCAATTGTCTCAAGCTTACCACGCCGGTAGAAATCCCGCCCTTTGCGACCAACGGCGACAAGCCTTACCTCGTGGGTTTCTTCTGCAATCAAACTGTTAGTCATCCGAATTAGGTTGGCATTATACCCTCCGCAAAGGCCCCGGTCAGAGGTAATGATAATATAGCCGACTTTTTGCACAGGTCGTTCTTCTAAAAGGGGATGAGTTACATCCGCATGATCCTGAGCAAGCCGTGCTAAAACTTCCTGCAGTTGACGGGCATAAGGGCGGGCAGCAATGACCTTCTCTTGAGCTTTACGCAATTTAGATGCAGCTACCATTTTCATGGCCTTGGTAATCTGCTGCATGTTTCGTACGCTACGAATTCTGCGTCGTATATCACGTACACTTGCCACCTGGTTCACCTACCCCCTTTATTATCCGCTCGCTAAGATCCTTCGGTCATACTTCCCTCAGGATGACATTGAACTGAAATCTTTGTCATACTGAAATCTTTGTCATACTGAGCACAGCGAAGTATCTTGACCAAAGTCCTTACCCTACGAAATCTTGCTTAACCTCGTTGATCGCCTTTTCAATTTCGGCGTTCAACTCATCATTCAGCGCCTTTTCTTCGCGGATTCTAGTAAGGAGATCAGCTTTCGTGGTGCGCATAAAGCGCAGATACTGTTCTTCAAACTGTTTAATTTTATCTACGGGGACCTCATCTAAGAAACCCTTAACGGCAGCATAGAGAACCACAACTTGTTCTTCAACAACCATAGGCTCATACTGCTTTTGCTTGAGGATTTCCATCATTCGCTCCCCACGGTTTAAACGCATTTGGGTAACTTTATCCAAATCAGAACCGAACTGGGCAAAAGCAGCCAGCTCCCGATATTGAGCCAGATCCAAACGCAATTGACCTGCTACCTGCTTCATGGCCTTGATCTGTGCGGAACCACCTACCCGGGATACGGAAATACCCACGTTAATGGCCGGACGGAAGCCGGCATTGAAAAGGTCGGACTCGAGGAAAATCTGACCATCGGTAATGGAAATAACGTTGGTGGGAATATAAGCTGAAACGTCTCCTGCTTGGGTTTCGATAATTGGTAGTGCGGTCATGGACCCACTGCCAAGATCCGGGGAGAGTTTGGCGGCTCGTTCTAAAAGACGGGAATGGAGATAGAAAACATCTCCGGGATAGGCTTCCCGTCCGGGCGGACGCTTCAAAAGCAAGGACAATTCACGGTAAGCGGCAGCTTGCTTGGAAAGATCATCATAGATGATCAGGACATGCTTGCCGTTATACATGAATTCCTCTCCCATTGCGCAACCGGAATAGGGTGCGATATAAAGCATGGGGGCGGGCTCTGAAGCAGTCGCCGAAACAACAATGCTGTATTCCATGGCTCCATGGTCTTCCAGAGTTTTTACAACTCCGGCAACAGTGGAAGCTTTTTGACCAACGGCTACATAGATGCAAATGACATCCTTACCCTTTTGGTTAATAATCGTATCCACGGCAACGGCGGTTTTACCGGTTTGACGGTCACCGATGATGAGCTCCCGCTGGCCACGGCCAATCGGCACGATGGCATCAATGGATTTGAGCCCCGTTTGGAGTGGTTCGTGAACGGATTTCCGATAGACAACTCCCGGAGCAGTGTTTTCAATTGGACGGAACTTGTCGGTTTTAATTTCCCCTTTTCCGTCAATGGGTTGACCTAAAGCATTAACGACCCGACCGATCATGACCTCCCCGACCGGAACTTCGACGATGCGGCCGGTGCGTTTGACTTGGTCCCCTTCTTTAATTTCAGTGAACGGTCCTAAAATAATGCAGCCGATATTATCCTCTTCCAGGTTCATGGCCATACCGTAAATGCCGCCGGGGAATTCTAAGAGCTCACCGGACATGGCCATTTCCAGACCATGAACACGAGCAATTCCGTCCCCTACTTGGATTACGGTGCCGACATCCACGACTTCTACTGCACTATCGTAACGCTCAATCTGTTGTTTAATGATTGAACTAATTTCTTCTGGACGTAAATTCATCTTCGTCTATTCACCCCTATTTTCTGAGGTTCTCCCAACCCTTCTTAAGTGTGGCTGAGGCTTTGGCGAATCCGCTGAAGCTTATAGGCCACAGTGCCATCCATCACCCGATCCCCGATCTGAACCATGAGCCCGCCAATCAGTTCCGGCCGTATTTCCTTAACCATCCGTACATTTTTTCCGGTAATACGGGCTAATTCCCCTTGCAGGCGTTGCTCTTGGCTTTCGCTTAGGGGAACAGCACTGGCTACTTTCGCTTCGACGATATTGCGGGCTTCATCAGCAAGGCTGGCAAACTCCCGGGCAATGTCCGCGAGATAGTTTTGCCTTCTTCGATCAATCAACAAGTTCAGGAAATTTCGCACAGTGTTACTTAATTCGCCGGCGAAAATCTTGTTCATCAAATCTTTCTTTTCGGAAAGAGAAATATGCGGATGGTAAAGGACGTTGGCGACCTCAGCATTCTCTTCAATCAACTTTGTTAGCTCCTGAAGTTCGGCTTCAATCCCATCCAAATTATCTTGAATGGCGATTTCAAACAAGGCTTGGGCATACCGATGAGCTATCGCTCCCTTTAACATGGCAATTCCCCTACTTCTTGAATAAATTGCTCAATCATATCTTCCTGGCCTTTGAGGTCCAGGTTTTTACGAATTACTTTTTCCGCAACAGCCACCGACAAGTCGGCTACCTGAGCTTGAACCTGAGCAATAGCCAGATCACGTTCCCGCTCAATTTCCACTAAAGCGGCCTTTTTTATCTTATCCGCTTCTTCGTGAGCACCGGCAAGAATCTCAGCAGCTCGCTGTTCACTCAGTTTTGAAGCCTTGACAATAACTTCCTGAGCTTCTTGACGTGCTTTGCGCATTTCTTCTTGATATTCGCGCTTTATTTGTTCAGCCTGCAGGCGTTCATTTTCTGCATTCGCAATGTTCGCTTCAATTTGCTTGCGGCGTTCCTCCATCATATTGATGAGAGGATTCCATGCGAATCGTCTGAGAATATAGACCAAGAGTAGGAAAGATACGGCCTGGGCGACTATTGTATAATCAATTTGAATGGGATTACCCACTGATTACCCCCCTCTCATGTCTTGTCCAGCAATGATTTTTTCAAGGGGGAACTTACCGTTCCCCCTTGTTCTTGACGGGCTGGGACTTTAGTTCTAGCCCATGTATTCCAGACTACTTTGTAAACATGAGAAGTAAGGCAAGTACCCAAGTCAGAAGAGGCAGAGCCTCGATCAGACCTACACCGATAAACATAGTGGATTGCAAGGCCCCTTTAGCTTCGGGTTGACGAGCAATGCCTTCTACAGTTTTGGTGATAACACTTCCATTACCAAGTGAAGCTCCGAGGGCTGCTAATCCAGCAGCAATCCCTGCACCAAGTGCAGCAGCAGCAGATACGTCCACAGAGTTTCCTCCTTTCTTATTCCCCAGTAAAATTTTAAGTATTATTCCTCAGTGTGTATTACAGCACTGAAAATAAGCAATTAATCTTCAGCTATAGCTTGTGCCACATAAGCTGTGGTCAAAACTGTAAAGACAAAGGATTGGATAGATCCAATAAATACGCTGAAGGCGAGCCAAATAGCATCAGGCAAAATTCCGCCCAAGACCCAAATTCCGGGCAGCATTAAGATAACCGAGATGAGAACCTCCCCGGCATAAATATTCCCAAAGAGACGGAAAGCCAGGGTCATGGGTTTAGATAATAAGTCAATCACATGAATAATGGAGAATATCGGATGAGGCTCGAGAAAGTGATGAAAGTAATGTGCCCCTTTATACTTTATCCCCATCGAGATGACTAGGACCATGGTCAAAATAGCCAAAGCCAAAGTTGTGTTAATATCGGCAGTAGGCGACATCAAACCTGCCCCGGCAAAGATATGGTTGAGCTGAGCAAACTCTACATCATGTAAGAGACCAAAAGTTAAGTTCGGGACCAAGCCAAGCATATTCGAGACAAAAATAAACAAGATTAGGGTGACTAGATAGCCTAAAAGGGACTTTCCCTTTTCATAGTCCATATTGTCCGCTACAAGCTTGCGTACGAAATCTACCATCCATTCCAAGACGTTTTGCATTTTGCCCGGCTTGCCGCTTGTCAAGTTGCGCACACCCGAGAGTACAAAAATCAAGATAATTGCCATTACAATCCAAGTCATGATCAGGGTTTTCCCATGAAGGGTAATACCCCCGATATGCCATAGTACGGTTTCATGCATTTTAAATAATTTCACCCCTTTCCACTATTAAAAATATGCTTCATGCCAGCTATAAGAGAGACTACAAGTCCTAGGGCAATCCCTAAGGCTAAGGGTAAGAGCCAGTCGGTACGAAAACGACCGACCGCCGCAACCAGCAAGGTAACTAATCCCAGACGCGTAAAAAAACTCCGACGCATCCGTTTAATCGCGACAAACACCTCGTCATCCACGCTGCGCAGAGTATCCCTATGTAACCAATGAGTGTACAAAAAGCCAAACCCATAACCAAGGAGCGCGCCCAAAAGATTGGGATTGCCGGTTAGAGCAACACCCATGAGAATGATGGAAGTTCCCAGAAGCAGGAGAATTAAATTATTTTTTGTCATCCATAACGCCAAACTTTCTCAGAGTAACAACCAAATAAAAGCCACCCAGAGCCAAACCCAATATCATCAACAGAAGTGAAAGCCAAGGCTGAGTCCCGAGACGCTGGTCAAGAAACCGACCCAGGAGAAACCCTCCCCCCACGAGGCCGGCCAGAGTCGTCGCAATACTGGTACCAAAAGCCATTGCTTTAAGTATAGCCTTGGTATTATCGCCCATTTCCGCTTTCCTTCCGTTAACAACTATTTAAAACTATATACTTGCATTTACTATAATAACAACTTTTACCCCTTATCGCAATAAGGCGACAGGGCAATATTCGCTTGATAAAGATAATAAATCTCAATATTAGGATATAAAAAAATACTATAATGAATTGTAGAATTTTTCAAGCTTTAGAAGCAAAAAACTTTTGGATAACTTTAACAATACGTTCCGAAGCCTGGCCATCCCCATAAGGATTGACCGCATGGGCCATCTTTTGATAAGCCTCCTGTTGAGTAAGAAGACAACTAAGCTCCTCAACTACTTTTTCGTAGTCGGTTCCTACTAAGGCAACGGTTCCCGCTTCCACCGCCTCGGGACGCTCGGTGGTATCCCGGACAACTAAGACGGGAATTCCCAAGGAAGGTGCTTCTTCCTGGATTCCGCCCGAATCCGTCAAAATAATATTGGCCTTGGCCTCTAAATTAACAAAGGGTTCATAATCCATGGGTTCAATCAAATGGACTCTGGGATTGTCCCCCAGCACTTCATTAACTACTTTCCGTACCGATGGGTTCTTATGGACCGGAAAAAGCACATATGTGTCCGGGTAACTTTTCAATACGGCTGCTAAAGCACGATAGATTTGGCGCATGGGTTCACCAAGGTTCTCACGGCGATGGGTAGTTACCAAAATCATGCGCCTACCCTCATATTCTCGTAAGATATCCTTTACAACCGTATCTGTGAAAGAATAATCTTGCTTGACTGTTAAAAGTAAGGCATCGATCACCGTATTTCCCGTTACATATATTTTCCTTTCCGGCACACCTTCATGCATTAGATTATTCTTGGCGGTGTCTGTAGGAGAAAAATGCAAATCTGCTAAGGCCCCGGCTAATTTACGATTCATCTCCTCCGGAAAAGGCGAGTATTTATTACCGGTACGCAGGCCCGCTTCAACATGGCCAATGGGAATATGGGCATAAAAGGCTGCTAAGGCTGCGACAAAAGTGGTGGTTGTATCTCCGTGAACCAGAACCAAATCCGGCTTGGCCTCTTCAAATACATTCTTCAATCCCTCTAAAGCCCGCATCGTAATATCCGTTAAAGTCTGACCGGCTTGCATAAGGTTCAAGTCATAATCCGGTTGGATCTGAAAAAGATCCAACACTTGATCCAGCATCTCCCGATGCTGGGCAGTTACCGCGACCTCACACTTTAGGGAACTCTTCTTCAAGGCTTGAACAACCGGTGCCATTTTAATCGCTTCCGGTCTTGTCCCAAAGACTACCATCACTTTTTTTTCGTTCACCTGAATCTAGCCCTCCCTATTATTCAGATTTAAGTTGGATGAGTTCTAATTCAGCTTCAGCCGCCATTTCCAGAGCCAGTTTATCCGGGTAGGGAAAAAGGTAAAAAACCCGCTTAATTCCGGCATTGATAATTAGCTTTGTACAAAGAACACAAGGTTGAAAGGTCGTATAAATATCCGACCCATTAATAGATACTCCGTGTTTTGCCGCTTGAACCAAAGCATTTTGTTCGGCATGAACCGCCCGACAGATCTCTGTCCTTTCCCCTGAAGGTATGCCCAGCTGCTGCCGGAGACAGCCCTTCTCCGCACAATGACTAAGTCCGGAAGGACTACCGTTATACCCGGTGCTGAGAATTTGTTTATCCTTGACGATAACAGCACCCACCTGGCGGCGCAAGCAAGTGGAGCGCCCCGCAACCACTTGCGCCATCTGCATAAAATATTCGTCCCAACTTGGTCTTATCTTATTTTTCATTTTGTTCCGAATAACCGATCCCCAGCGTCTCCAAGACCCGGTATAATATACCCATGTTCATTAAGATGATCATCAACGGCAGCCACAAAAATATCCACATCATCATGATAAGTTTGAACTTCCTTGATTCCTTCGGGTGCGGCGATCAAACACATAAGTTTGATGTTTTTAGCTCCCCGTTCTTTGAGGAAGGTGATTGCCGCTGAAGCGGAGCCCCCGGTAGCCAACATCGGATCAATGACAATCAAGTCACGTTCTTCCACATCAGTAGGGAGTTTGCAGTAATATTCTACAGGTCTAAGGGTTTCCGGGTCCCGATAGAGACCCACATGGCCAACCTTGGCTGTGGGGATCAATCTGAGCATGCCATCCACCATCCCCAGACCGGCCCGTAAAATTGGGATTAACCCGACTTTCCTTCCGGCGATTTCTTTTGCCTTCATGGTTGCTACCGGAGTCTTAACCTCTACCTCCCGCAAGGGAAAGTCTCTGGTGACTTCATAAGCCATTAGCATGGCTACCTCTTCCACTAACTCCCGGAAGTCCTTAGAACCTGTATTTTCATCACGGATTAAACATAATTTGTGCTGTATCAAAGGATGATCTAGTACGTGAACTTTTGCCATGAAGGTCAACTCCTAATCTAGATTTGGGTATAAGGGGAATTCTGAGCAAAGTTCGGCAACGATAGCTCCGGCTTGGGCAGCCCCTTCTTCATTACGCTGAGTCAAAGCAATATCGATAGCCTCGGCGATTTTCTCCATTGCTTGGGTATCCATGCCCCGGCTGGTTACGGCGGGAGTGCCAATACGAATGCCGCTGGTTACGGTAGGGCCGGCAGTGTCATAGGGAATGGTATTTTTGTTGACGGTAATTCCCACCTCGTCTAAAATGTGTTCTGCCTCTTTTCCCGTCAAACCTTTCGGTGTCACATCCACCAGCATTAAGTGATTGTCCGTGCCGCCGGAAACCAGCCGGAATCCCTTTTCAGTTAAGGCGTCCGCTAATACCTTAGCATTCTCCACAATTCGTTTTTGATATTCGATAAATTCCGGTTTTAAAGCTTCCCCAAAGGCTACCGCTTTCGCTGCGATCACGTGCATGAGAGGGCCGCCCTGAATGCCGGGGAAAATTGCTTTATCGATGGCCTTAGCAAATTCTTCTTTGCAAAGAATCAAGCCGCCCCGGGGCCCCCGCAGGGTCTTGTGGGTGGTGGATGTCACAAAATGAGCGTAGGGTACGGGGTTTTGATGGAGTCCTGCTGCCACTAAGCCGGCAATATGAGCCATATCCACCATCAGATAAGCCCCTGCCTCATCGGCAATCTCCCGCAATTTGGCGAAATTAATTTGCCGGGGATAGGCACTGGCACCAGCCACCAGCAGTTTAGGGTTATGTTCAAGCGCTAACTTGCGGACCACTTCATAATCTATCTGCTCCGTGTCGGGGTCCACACCATAGGCCACAAAGTTAAAATATACTCCGGAGAGATTCACTGGGCTGCCATGGGTCAAATGACCACCATGAGAAAGATTCATTCCGAGAACGGTATCCCCAGGTTCCAGCATGGCAAAATAGACCGCAGTATTGGCTTGGGCACCGGAATGTGGTTGTACATTGGCATGTTCGGCACCAAAAAGCTTCTTTACCCGCTCCCGGGCTAAGTCCTCCACAATATCCACATACTCGCAGCCGCCATAATAGCGTTTTCCCGGATAACCTTCCGCATATTTGTTGGTCAAAACCGATCCTTGAGCCGCCATAACAGCACGGCTAACGAAGTTCTCCGAAGCAATCAGCTCAATCTTGTTGCGTTGTCTACCCTCTTCCTGAGCGATAGCTTCCGCCACTTCGGGATCCTGAGGAAGAATCCATTCTTTAATATAATCCACGATACACCACTCCCACTTTTTTATACCTAAGGATACATAGCCCTTGGACCACCAATCAAACGCGGCCGAGTCCTGGCCATGGTTAAATGAGCGTGACCAATCTCTTTAATGGAGGGCCGAATAGGCACTACCACCGGCCGCAGATGCATGCCGATAAAGGTATCCCCAAGGTCGATTCCCGCGTGACCCCGAATGGCTTCTACCATCATTGGTGAACTAAAGCTTTCCCAAGCCTTCATGGCCATCGACCCCCCCGCTTGTAAAGAAGGTACTACGGTCACTGCATCTAAGCCATATTGGTCTACACAAGCTTCTTCCACTACTAAAGACCGGTTAAGATGTTCACAGGCTTGAACAGCCAGATAGATCTCCTTTTCCCGCACTCTTGCCAGAAGGGGAGGGAGCAGAATTTCAGCCACTTCCGGACTGGTCGCCTTCCCAATGTGTTTTCCTATCACTTCACTGGTGCTGCAACCAAGAATTAAAATCTGTCGCGGTTTTAGATCAGCTTGCTCAAAAAACTCCCCTAATACCTGATGCCAAGCTTTTTCAATTTCCATAAAATTCATCGCCTTATCCTCCACGATAAAGGGTTTTTAGATAGATTCTCCCTTTTCTATGGAAGTAATCAATTCAACCCGCCGGCCATGTCTGCCACCGGCAAAAGACGTTTTAACGAAAATATCCACGATATCCAAAGCCAAACCTACGCCGGTGACCCGACCACCGAGAGCTAAAATATTGGCATTATTATGTTCCCGAGCCATCCGCGCGGAATAGGTTTCTGTGCAGACCGCACAACGAATCCCCGGGACCTTGTTGGCGGCAATGGAGATTCCTAAGCCTGTCCCACAGATTACTATTCCTAAATCCGCTTTACCGGTTTTTATGGCATCTCCCACCAGAAATCCGAACTTTGGGTAGTCCACAGATTCTTTTGAATTAGTACCATAATCCAAAACCTCGATTCCTTGGTTTTCTAAGTGGGCGCGAATTTCATTTTTTAATTCAAACCCACCGTGATCCGCTCCTAAGGCGATTTTCAACAAGGACACCTCCATTATTCATGCATTTTTCTACATTTAATTAAACAATCCCTGCAAAACCTAGAAAAAGAATTTAATCAATATCTTCCATTCCTCAGCGATGACGCTAAGCATCATGAAAGTCTGATAAGCCAAGAGCCTTTTTAACTTCAAAAAGGAGGGCTTTAATCTCCTCGGCACATTGACGATAAACATCAACACTACCGCCCCAAGGATCACGGACATCCAAGCTTTTGCCCTGGGCATCCCATTCACCAAGTCGCTTAATCCTCGAGCTATACTCGGGAAAAGCTCCTTTTAACTGCTGCTCATGAGCTTTGGTCATGGGGATGATCCAATCGGCCTCAGCAAGAATCTCCTCATTGACAAGACGGGCACGATGAGCTGTCAAATCAATATCTTGTTCCTTTAAGACGGCGAGGGCTTGAGGACTGGCAGACTCTTCCGCCCATGCAGCTAAACCCGCCGATTCCACAATAACCTCCGGTCCCAAAATCTGCTGCGCCAAGGCTGCAGCCATCGGGCTTCGACAAGTATTTCCCGTACATACAAATAGGATTCGCAATTTGATTACTCCTATCCCAACAACATCTTGATACCTATGATAACGAGCACAAAACCACCAATAGCTTCAGCCCGCTTGCCTAACCAAGAACCTGCGAAACGACCTAATATTAACCCACTTCCCATCATTATCCCGGCAACGGTTCCCATAACCAAGACAGTAAGACCAATGCGACTGTCAACAGTCCCTAAGGAAAAGCCAACGCTAAGGGCATCCAAACTAACACTGGCGGCCAAGGCATATATCCCGATGCCGCTTAGCGAAACCCCCGTTGGCAGTTGCCGGCGCCGAAGTGCTGCCCGCGCCTGGGAAAGGGGATAATACTCCGGCTCAGGCCTCCAAAGATGAAAAATCATCCGCCCCCCCAGCCATAACAATACCAAGGCACCGATAACTTTAGCCAAATGGCCGAGAACCATTCCCAAAGTCTGTCCTAAAAGCAGTCCCCCTAAAGGCATGAAGACATGAAAAAGGGCTACCACCAAAGAGAGTCTTAGAGTCATGGCTTTGCCGATACCAACTAAGCCGATGGCTAGGGCCAAAGAAAAAGCATCGGCTCCTAAAGCAACCGACAGGGCTAAGATCCAAGCAAGGTTCAATCCCCATTCCCTCCTGTTCGAGGTCTAGATTACAGTATCCCTGTATTCTATGCTATGGGGGGTATGTTGCATGCCGGAATCCCTACACCCGAATGACCTTTTGCCCGGAGGCTTTCAGCAACCGATTCATGACCGCAAAACCAAGACCGTTTTCAGAGATCCCTTCGGCCAGGATAATATCCATGCCTTGTTCATCACAGAGCCTAAGGCCCTCGTAAAGATTCCCGGCAACTTCTTCAGGGTTATTCTCCGAGCCTAAAACAAAGATTAGATCCGGCAACAAAACATGCAGAGCTGAAGCACTTTCCAAAGTGCAAAGGATTCCCACCCTCTTCAGACGAGTTTGGCCTTTACGGATCTCCTCACTCATCTTTCTGAGGATATTGGCACGTTCGCCAATGAGAATGGTCAAATCCCCCTTGGGGGCGTAATGGCGATATTTCATACCGGGTGCCTTAGGGGCCTGGTTCTCTGAGGGATGATCCACCGCTATCTCCCCAAGAGCTTCTTCAAGCTCCTCCTTAGTAATTCCACCGGGACGGAGGATAGTAGGTGTTTCCCCTGTTAAATCCAATACCGTTGATTCAACCCCTACTGCACACACTCCCCCATCCAAAATCATGGGGATCTTTCCTTTTAAGTCCTTCCAGACATGGCTCCCATTTGTGGGGCTGGGCTTGCCGGAGAGATTAGCACTGGGGGCGGCGATGGGAACCCCTGCCGCCTTAATCAGTTGCAACGCCACAGGATGCTTGGGCATGCGTATGGCCACCGTTCCTAAACCGCCACTGACCACATCGGGAACAAAGGCAGTTTTCTCCAAAACAAGGGTTAAGGGTCCGGGCCAAAATTTACCTGCACAGATTTCTGCTTGAGAAGTCCAGTTGCCCACCAAACCGTTCACCATTGCCAAATCCGCCACATGGACGATAAGAGGATTATCCTGGGGTCTGCCCTTTACCCGGAAAATCTCCTTACAAGCATTGGCATCCATAGCATTGGCTCCCAGACCATAAACCGTCTCTGTGGGCAAAGCTACCAATTGTCCTTCCCGAATCAGCTGTGCCGCCTCTTCAATCCATTTAGACTCAGGATTTTGGGCATTTATATAGACTCGTTTTGTTTCCATCTTTCTCACCTCGCGAAAACTACCCGATCTCTTCCCCCTAAATCCGAAAAGATCTGAGTATGGAAACCTTGTTGCTCAAAAAGCGTTGCTACCGCTTTACCTTGCCGCCACCCGATCTCCACAAAAATTTTTCCCTTGTCCTTTAATAAAATCGGAGCAAGTCGCGCAAGTTCCCGGTAAAAAGCCAAACCATCTTCCCCACCTAAAAAGGCCATACCAGGCTCCTTAGCTATTTCCGGTGCAAGTCCCCTGTACTCTTCAGGAGAAACGTAAGGAGGATTACAGACAATCATGTCCCAAGTTTCTTCTTTAATGGGTGCAAGGAAATCTCCCTGTCGCCACCGGACTTGAACACCGAGGCGTTGACCGTTTAACCTGGCTACCGCCAAAGCATCCTCGGACAGGTCTGTTCCCACGACTTCCGCCTGGGGCCAATAGTAGGCGATACTGATGGCGAGAGCACCACTTCCGGTACAGATGTCCACTATCTTCGGAGTTTGGCCACTTCCGGCACCTTCCCAGTCTTTCTTTATTTCCAACACTTTTTCCACAAGGATTTCGCTGTCGGCCCTAGGGATAAGCACCCTTTCATCCACATAAAAATCAAGCCCCATAAATTCCTGATGCTTGAGAATATACTGAAGCGGCTCCCGATTAGCCCGGCGGGCAATAGCCTGTCCATAGTTATCCACTTGCTCAGGACTTAAGGGTCGCTCACGTTCTAGATAAAGTTGTTCCCGCCTTAAGTCGAGAATATGCCCAAGCAGGAGATCCGCATCCCAGCGCGGATTTTCCACTTGGGCAAATTTTAATTCCCGCTCTCCCCATAAAAGAGCATCGATGATTCGCATTATGCCTCCGCCTTAAGCCTCTCCGCCTGATCTGTGGTAATCAAGGCATTGATCACGTCATCAAGCTCACCCAATAAAATAGAGTCGAGGCGATGAAGGGTTAAGCCAATGCGATGGTCGGTTACCCTGCCCTGGGGGAAGTTATAAGTGCGAATCCGCTCACTGCGATCCCCTGTCCCCACTTGGCTGCGGCGCTCACTGGCCAATTCGCCCATGGCTTCTTCTTGAGCCCGTTCCAAAAGCCGGGCCCGCAATACACGGAGGGCCTTTTCTTTATTCTTCAACTGAGATTTCTCATCTTGGCAGGATACCACGGTTCCCGTGGGGATATGGGTAATCCGCACCGCCGATTGGGTGGTATTAACCGACTGTCCTCCCGGACCGCTGGAACAAAAGATATCAACGCGCAAGTCGTTGGGGTTAATGTCCACATCCACTTCTTCCGCTTCGGGAAGAACAGCTACCGTGGTAGTGGAAGTATGAATACGTCCACTGGACTCTGTAGTAGGAACCCGCTGTACCCGATGAACCCCACTTTCGAACTTTAGCTTACTATAGGCTCCCTGACCTTCTATAAGGAAGATAATCTCTTTAAAACCACCGATATCTGTATAGCTGGCACTAAGCAGCTCCGTCCGCCAGCCCTGGTGCTCCGCATACTTGGTGTACATTCGGTAAAGATCACCGGCAAAAAGAGCCGCTTCTTCTCCACCGGCACCGGCACGGATTTCCATGATCACGTTTTTATCATCGTTGGGGTCCTTAGGCAAAAGAAGGATCTTTATCCGCTCTTCTAATTCGTCCCGCTTTTCGCCCAATTCCTCAAGCTCGGATTCAGCCATCTCCTCGAATTCAGGATCAAGCTTTTCCTGAAGCATACTCCGGGTTTCGTCAATATTTTTTTGGATAGCCGTATACTCCCGGAAGGCTTCCACGATTTCTGTCATACCGGCCTGGGCTTTAGCATATTTTTGCCATTCGCTTTGGTTGGCGATGACCTCAGGATCGCTTAAAAGCTGGGTCAGCTCTTCATAGCGCCGTTCAATTTCAATTAATTTATTTTGCATTTTCACACCTCAAGTGAGCATATAGGATCAGCTTATGCTGGATGGGGATCCGATGGAATGGCTAAAGAAAAAGCAGAGCATGCGCTCTGCTTAATCCTCAGCAACGACCGCAGGCCGTTGTTCATATTACATGCCATATTTTTTCTTAAAGCGATCCACTCGTCCACCAGTATCTACAAAACGTTGAACACCGGTATAGAAGGGATGGCATTTTGAACAAATCTCCACCTTAATATCTTTCTTGGTGCTGCCGGTAGAGATTACTTCCCCGCAGACGCAAGAGATAGTGGTTTGTTCATATTTAGGGTGTATCTTTTCTTTCATGTCGTCACCTTCTTTCCTAACCGTGTCGTCAACTCTGAACATTGTAGCACGAAGTTCTCATATAGGTCAAGAAAAAATTAATAGGAAAGGCTTGTCAAGGGGACGGTTGTTGACAATCTTTTGAAAATGATCCGGAAAATACGCGGTTAAATTTTTTGGGGAAGATAAGGCTTGGGATCTAAGGCTTTGCCATTAAGTCTTATTTCAAAATGAAGATGGGGGCCGGTACTTCGACCTGTATCCCCGGAAATGGCAATGCGCTCACCTTGTTCCACCCAGTCTCCGGCACCAACCAGGAGTTTTTGATTATGGGCATAAAGACTCTGAACGCCGTTACCATGGTCAATAAGTACCGTCAAACCGTAGATATCGATCCATTGGGCCTTAGCAACTTTGCCGGCCCGAGCCGCCACAACATCTGTCCCATGGGGAATAGCCAGGTCAATACCATGATGAAATTGTCCATTCCTCGAACCATAATCTGAGCTAATTGTGGCATAAGCAGGCCAGCACCAGCCTTGAGTTGTTCCCCGAGAAATAGCCTCTACAGCAAATGAAGCTACGGTCTTTTCGCGAATGGTAAGGATTGAACCGGGTTTTATCTGGGTCTTGGGATTATCCAGTAAAATTTGATCCTTCGTGGTTAGATATTTTCTCGCTAGAGTTTCCAGAGTTTGTCCTTCTTCTAAGGTGACTATTGAATAACTTTCAGTTGTACTTTGCTCTTGAGAAAATACCGGACTGCTCCAGGCATTAACTCCAAAGCAGGACATAAGCAAAAGGATACACCCTTTAAGCCAAACTCCCTTTTGCCCACGTTTGTTTCTGTTCATTTTAATGAAACCACCTCAGAGGTAGCCTTTCCCAACTCAAACCAAAAAATACCTATTTAACACCCTTCATTGCATAGGCAGGCTTTTTATCAAAGCGATGCTGCGCCTCAATAAAGCGAACAGTTCCCGTTTTTCCCCGCATAACTACCGAATGGGTCAGTGCTCCTTGAGCGGTAAAATGAACCCCTCTTAGTAACGGCCCCTCGGTAATTCCGGTTGCCGCAAAAAAGACATCATCGGAATAGACTAAATCATTCATCGTCAAAAGTTTATTAACATCATCGATCCCCAATTTTTTGGCACGGAGAATATCCCCATCGTTTTCCGGCCAGAGCCTTCCTTGCATTTCGCCGCCCAAACAACGTAAAGCTGCGGCCGCCAGAACACCCTCCGGAGCTCCACCGATCCCCATCATAATATCTACCCCGGTTCCTTCGATGGCGCAGGCCACGGCAGGAGAGACATCCCCATCGGTGATCAGGCGAATCCGAGCCCCTGCCTCCCGCACCTCCTGGATAATTTTATCATGGCGTTCACGATCGAGAATCACAACAGTCAGATCGTCCATACTTTTTCCCAAAGCTTCCGCAACATTGGCCAAATTCTCTTTGACCGGGGCATCAAGATGGATTCTTCCCTTAGCTTGTGGTCCTACGGCAATTTTGTCCATATACATATCAGGTGCGTGTAAAAGTCCGCCTTTTTTAGCAATAGCCACGACAGCGATAGCTCCTGCCAAACCCTTGGCAACAATATTGGTTCCTTCAAGAGGATCGACAGCGACATCTAATTCAGGGGCGTCACCACTCCCCACCTTCTCTCCAATATATAGCATAGGAGCTTCATCCATTTCCCCTTCGCCAATAACCACGGTTCCACTCATGCGGATGGTGTCAAAAACCGAACGCATAGCTTGTACGGCGGCGTCATCGGCAGCTTCTTTATTCCCGCGGCCAACCCAGCGGGCAGAAGCCAATGCAGCTGCCTCCGTAACCCGTGCAAACTCCATGGTCAATTCCCGTTCCATGGCTAATCCTTTATCCACGTTAATCCCTCCAAAACTTATTAAAACCATTGTCCCACACTTTTTTTGGGGATGCAAGAAAGGCATCGGTTCAATGAGCAGAAAGAAAAGCTCTTTCAGCCGAAATTTACCACTCGTCTGTCAGAGCTTCTACTATTTTGAAGATAGTCCTATCCGGAAAAGATCCGCCTACTTTAACTTTTGCCAATCGGCTAAAAATTTCTCAATCCCTAGATCTGTTAAAGGATGCTTAAACAGTTGCAGCAAAACCTTGTAGGGCACTGTGGCATAATCTGCCCCTAGCTTAGCTGCTTCAGTTACATGGACAGGATTGCGAATACTGGCCGCAATAATTTGGGTTTCCAAGCCATGTACCCCAAATATCTCACAGATCTCTTCCAGTAAAATAAGGCCGTTTTCCCCGATATCATCCAATCTCCCCAGGAAAGGACTAACGTAGGCAGCTCCGGCCCGCGCCGCCAGCAGGGCTTGGACTGCCGAAAAGACTAAAGTTACATTAGTCTTAATGCCCTCCCCGGTTAGGATTTTTACCGCCTTTAAGCCATCCTCCGTCATGGGAATCTTAATTACTATATTGGGATGCATGGCGGCAAGTTCCCGAGCCTCTTTGAGCATCCCCTCGGTGTCTAAAGCGATTACTTCCGCACTGATGGGGCCATCAACAATCTGAATCAACTCTTGTAATAACCGGCGAAAATCCTTCCCCTCTTTTGCCACCAAGCTAGGATTGGTAGTAATTCCACCGATTACCCCCATATTCCATGCTTGCCTAACCTCCTCAGGGTTTGCGGAGTCTAATAAAAACTTCATATTCTCCTCCTTAGGCTTTGCCGTTACTTCCGAAAACCCGGATCTTTTCACGGATAATCTCCATGGTCGCCTCACGGGCCGGTCCCAGCATTTTCCGGGGATCAATCTCCGTTGGATTAGCGGCCATAACCTTGCGGGCTGCCGTTACAAAAGCTTCCCGAATATTTGTATCAATATTAACCTTGCAGACTCCTAACGAAATAGCCTTTTGGATCGCTTCATCGGGTACACCGGAAGATCCGTGGAGAACGATAGGAACATTAACCCGCTTCCGAATTTCCGTCAAACGGTCAAAATCCAGTTTAGGTACTCCTTTATACTGACCATGAGCTGTACCGATGGCGATAGCCAAAGCATCCACCTTGGTCTCATTCACAAATCTTTCAGCTTCCAAAGGATCAGTAAAAAGGGCTTCCCGCTCACTGACAACAATATCATCTTCTGTACCACCGATTTTGCCTAGTTCAGCCTCTACCGAAACCCCCAGTGGACGAACGGCTTCAATTACCTTGTTAGTTAAGGCAATATTCTCCTCTAAGTGAAGTTTCGAGCCATCAATCATGACAGATGTAAAACCATTTCTTACACAACCCATCACTTGAGCAAAACTGGTTCCATGATCCAAATGAAGCGCCACCGGCACTTTAGCTTTCTCAGCTGCTAAACGGGTCATAGTTGTTATATATTCAATCCCTGCGTATTTGATCGCACCTTGACTGGCTTGAACAATCACAGGGGATTTTTCCGCTTCCGCCGCTCCGACTATGGCTTGCACAATCTCCATATTGTTGCAATTGAAAGCTCCGACCGCATAACGCCCTTTTTGAGCTTCCAGTAATAATTCAGCCATAGATACCAAACTCATCCTTATTCCTCCTTAATTACTTTACAAAAATGTCCCTGTTGGGTGCCGTTTAATAATACTGTCTTATTTTCGTCCAAATTCACCGATGTCATTCCTTCAAAAATCCGGATGTTTTCCGCATTCTCCCCATAAATTACTCCCACAGCCTCACAAATCTCGCAATATAGCTCGATACGGTCCGGGAGGAGTTCAAAGGTAAGGTTATGGTTACCGCATTTGCAGCCTAAAGCCCCATCCTTCGCCAAATTATGAAGATGGTCCAATAACTTCAGCATTACCTCCGGATTCTCAAACTCATCTTCGTAGCCCAGTTCCGCAGCTAATTCAGCAATGGATTTCTCCCGTTCCTGACAGGCTTGCGCTACTTTTTGTTTGGGGCCGATGAATCCCGCGGAAGCTTCAACCTCCGGGCAAACCAAGGAATAAGCATTTTTTCCCCAACAAGCTCCGCGCTTTAACCGTAAATAATGGACCTGGCCACAAAAAGTACAATTATAAGATACATTAAAATGCTTACGGTCACGGCTGGCTATTGACATCAAGAGCTCCCCGCAACGACAATATAAATTTTCCCGTCCTTTGCCGGAAAACGCAAAAAGCGAAAGGGCGTGAAACTCTAATTCTCCACATTTTGGGCACTGTATAGCAACCGTTGTATGGGTTGTCAGGATCAATTTTCCCACCTCTTTCTACCTCGAACTATACTTCGGCAAGTGGGTAGCTTTTTCCTCTATCATTTAGTTAAAAAAATAAGAGGCAACCCTACAAAGCTATTGGTTCAGGCGCCTCTAAAATATACGCATATGCCGGTTAAAATAGAAGTAGTAAATCATTACTTAAGGATTTCACGGACATAATCACGAAGTTCAAAGAGATCAAAAGGCTTACTAACGTAATGCTTAATTCCTTGCTCCTGTGCTTTCTCCATATTTTGAGCATCACCGTAAGCAGTCATCATAATAACTTGAACCTCTTTATTAAAGGTCCGAATCTCTTTTAAGGTATCGATCCCATTTAACTCCGGCATCTTCATATCCATAATAATCAATTCCGGAGCAAATTCCTTGAGCAGCCGCAAGGCTTCATTGCCATTCTCCGCCATTTTTACCAGGTGCCCTTCCTCTTTAAAGACCTCAAATAATAGACGACGCACCCCCAACTGGTCATCTACCACCATAATGTTAGCCAATTTTACTGCCTCCCCCCATAAGCTTATGTTATGGATAAGGATGTTCTGGATAAGTTTGTAAAAATCCTTCTTTTATTTTCCGTTTCGAGATTATTTTCTCTCCTAACCAATATTGTCGCAAAATTCGAGGATTTGCCTGGGTTCTTCGCAAGGGTAAGACCACTTCATCACCAACCTGACAAGACAAGTTACCAATATCCAGAACAGTTAGCTGCATACCAATCTTGCCCGCCACAGGCACAGCCTGTCCCTGGAAAATCACAGTCTCTTGGCCAACATAGACCCCACAAAGGGCCAAAAAATTCTTTCCGATTATTTTGATAAAATCCCAGACCCCCTGAGGGACAAAATGAGGCTGAAGGCCAAAGCCATCGGCATATCCCACAGGAATAACGGCCAATTGGGTGGTGCCTTTAGTACGGTAAATACTTTGATACCCGACAAAGGTCCCTTTGGGTACTTGACGCAGACTCACTATACGAGACTTAGCAACCCATGGATCCTGAAGCTTGAGCTTACCGGCAAAGGCAGGGGCAGGAAAATGGCCAATCAAAAGGGTTCCGGTGCGAATAAAATCATGATGCCATTCCGGGTAATCCAAAAAAGCGGCACTGTTGCAAATATGCTGCCACAAACCATTTACTCCCAGCTCTTCGAGGGTCCTAACACCCCGCCGGAAACAATCATACTGCTTGCGGGTATAATCCTGATCCCGCTGCGCAGCCCGGGCCAAGTGCGTATACACCCCCACCGGCCTAATGTTCCGGGAATTTATCAGCACTTTAGCAAGCTCTTCCCAGTCCTTCTCGAAAAAGCCGGTTCGACCCATACCAGTCTCTAGTTTGAGATGAACTTCGGCCTCTTTGCCAAGGTTGGCAGCCACATTTTCACAGTGGGAAAGTAAATTAAAATCCGATATAGTGAGCTGAAGATCTGCCTCGATTCCTTCCTCCATCGCCGGTGAAGATGTGGGTCCCAAAACTAAAATGATTCCATCTATTCCATGCTGACGAAGAATGAGACCTTCCTCAACGGTAGTCACTGCAAAGGCTTCGCAGCCCAGGTTTTGCAGGGTTTGGGCAACGGGAACCGCACCTAAACCATAGGCGTCGGCTTTGACTACTGCCATAACCCGGGCACCTGGGCTAAGGTGTTGGGTAACTTCGCGATAGTTATTCGCTACTGCGTCTAGGTTAATATCGATCCATGTATCGCTCATCGAAGTATCGCCGCCTTTGGTAAATCAGTATAAAATCTTCCGGGCATGCGTTAAAAGGACCCGCAAGCGTAGCTTCACGCACAAGAACGAACGTTTTTAGCGGAGGGGTGAAAAGGCGAACGTGGATTTCGTTGCTTAGCGGAGCCACTGGTTAACATCAGGTATTACCCAAAGGTTTGGCGTAGCTGTAACGAAAGCGAGTTTGCCCACCCCGAAGCTATTGAGTGAGTGATGTGCGTGAAGCTACACGACCTTATTTTCGTCGTCTTAGCCTGCCAATTATCCCTTTGACCACATCCGAATAAACAGGCTCAAGGGTATTCCACAGAAAATAGACTACCGGGCGATAGACTAGATCCCATTCCCCAATGAATTCGGTATATTCCCCGTTAAAGCCCTTTTTAAAACGGTAAAGACCATAGAGAGGATTATCCTCGGTGAGCTGTCCCGGTACGCCCCGGAAGTCATAAAGAGTACAACCTCTGGACTTGGCCCAACGGATCATCTCCCATTGGATCAGATAGTTAGGCATAACATTACGATGGGAGTTAGAAGAGGCCCCATAAAGATACCAAGCCTTCGCGCCGATAATCAGGGCTAGGGTTCCGGAGATTATCCGGCCTTCGTATTCAGCGATAAATAGCTCAGCCATGCCGGCTGAATGCAATTCATCGTACATATCTTCAAAATAGGAATAAGCTCTTACTAAAAATTTATCCCGTTCGGTGGTCTCTTTAAGGACTCGGTAAAATTCCGGCAAATCGGCCTTAGTACCAATCCGAATCCTAACTCCTTTTTTCACGGCCAACTTAATATTATAGCGGGTCTTTTGATGCATTTGGGCCAGTAAGGTTTCTTCATCCGGGGTAATATCCAAACGAAAAACATATTTAGGCTGAACCCCTTCAAAGCCTTTGCCGGTTTCGGCGGAGCGGAACCCCCTGCTTTTTAAATATTCTTCTAATTCTTTCTCTGAAGATGGTATATCGGGGTCAACCTTAAGAAAAATTGCTCCCCGCTTTTTCGCTAATTTCCTAACTTCCCGGAGCAGGACATCGAAAAGTTGTTCATCCTGCCAATCCAGAACCGGCCCCCGGGAAGCATAAAAAATCGGGGTGCCAACGAGGGGAATTTTCCGCTCCAAAATGGAGATCCCGGCTACGATCTCCCCATTTTCCTCAAGAACCAAACGCCAAGGCTTCCAGCCTGTTTTATTTTTTAATTCACCCCAGCCCCAGGATTGCAGAACATGACCCTTGGGGTGGCGAGCCATAAATTCATTAAAACGCTGTTTTTCAGCTTCTTCTAGCAAACGAGCAGTATAGGGCATCCCAGCAGCCTCCCGTTAATTATTCTACTCACTATGTTAATTTTTGCCATAACCGTACGAGCCCAAACCCTCATTTATCCATGCCCCCGAAAAAGATCCTTCGCATATATGCTCAGGATGACAGGTGCCTAAAATTATTCCATGGCGTAACCGCCATGGAATAATTCACCGGATTATTTCATCAATGTAGCCTTAACAAACTCTCTAAAGAGAGGATGAGGACGATTGGGGCGGGATTTGAATTCCGGATGGAATTGAGAAGCCACAAACCAAGGGTGTTCCGGATATTCTATAATTTCCACTAAGCGTCCATCGGGAGAAGTCCCGGAGAATTTTAATCCGGCATTCTCAAGTTCGGTACGGAATTGGTTATTAAACTCATAGCGATGGCGATGACGCTCATAGATCACTTCATCCTGGTAAAGATCGCCGACCTTAGTATTCTCAATAAGTTTTATGGGAGAAATACCTAAGCGCATAGTACCGCCTTTATCTTCGATTTCCTTTTGCTCCGGTAAAAGGTCTATCACCGGATATTGAGTATCAGCATCGAATTCGGAGCTGTTAGCATTCTGCAGACCACAGACATTCCGGGCAAACTCAATAATAGCAGTTTGCATCCCCAGACAGATTCCTAGGAAAGGAACTTTGTTTTCCCGGGCATAACGAATAGCTTCAATCTTACCTTCGATACCACGATTACCAAAGCCACCGGGAACCAGGACTCCGCTCACTCCTTTAAGGAGTTGCTCAGCCGAGGTTTCTTCAATCTCTTCGGAATTAACCCAGCGAATTTTGACCCTTGCCAGGTGTTCAATCCCCGCGTGGCGCAAAGCCTCTGCCACACTTAGGTAAGCATCGGGTAGTTCTACATATTTACCAACAATAGCAATTTCTGTTTCACCCAAAGGATTATTAATCCGTTCAACCATCGCCTTCCATTCCGTCATATCCGCCGGGGGAGCTTCAATACCGAGAATTTTCAGGACAATATCATCCATGCCCTCCTCTAAGATATTTAAGGGAACTTGATAAATGCTCTTAGCATCCACCATCTGAATAATAGCCTCTCTATCAATATCACAGAATAAGGCCAGCTTTTCTTTCATGTCATTAGAAATGGCATGCTCTGTGCGGCAGACTAAAATATTGGGCTGAATCCCAATTCCCCTCAGCTCCTTAACAGAGTGCTGAGTAGGCTTTGTCTTAAGCTCCCCTGAGGCATTCAAATAGGGAATAAGTGTTACATGGAGATAAAGTACGTTTTCCCGGCCGAGATCGCTGCGCATCTGGCGAATGGCTTCAAGGAACGGTAAGGACTCAATATCGCCGACAGTTCCCCCAATTTCCGTGATCACAATATCGGGATGGGTTTCCCGGGCCACACGATAAATTCGTTCCTTAATTTCATTGGTGATGTGGGGAATAACCTGAACCGTTCCACCTAAGTAGTCCCCTCTTCTTTCCTTGTTAAGAACGGACCAATAGATTTTCCCGGTGGTTACGTTGCTGTTCTTAGACACGGGGACATCGATAAAACGCTCATAATGTCCCAGGTCTAAATCCGTTTCCGCACCATCATCGGTAACAAAAACTTCGCCATGTTGATAAGGACTCATGGTTCCCGGGTCAATGTTAATATAAGGATCAAATTTTTGTATGGCTACTTTAAGTCCCCGATTTTTGAGCAAACATCCCAATGCCGAGGCTGTAATCCCCTTTCCTAAAGAGGATACAACACCACCTGTGACAAAAATAAATTTCGTCATTTTCTCCTATCCTTTCTCGACCAATTTCTTTTCTTCCGCACAGTGATAAAATGATGAATAATCACTATAAAAGCCGCATGTAAACACATAAAAAAAGCTAGTCCGCAAGACGCACTAGCTTTATTTTTACCATTTATATTTATTCTAGCCAGATTCCGATTAACTGTCAAGGCAATTCGTTTTATTTCACCTTATTTTGCTGTCTTCTTTTTAAGGTTCTTACCAGGTTTCTTCATTGGTGAAGGAACCCCCTTCGACATCCACTTCTTCCCCGCCATCTTCCTCCGCCTCATCGAAAAGGTCTTCTTTTTCCTCCATATCGAGATCGTGGTTTTCATCGTCGTAGGCCAACTCTTTATTTAATAAAGTGATGGTTGGCAGTTTCCGTGATCCCTTACTGGGCACCCAAACTTTAAGTCCCCATTCTCCATTGCCCACATAGGCAAACCGGGCATCCAGATTAATCTGGGTCAATATCCCGGAGATGGCTGCCGGATCTTGGGGACGTTCTTGTCTTCTCAATACCTCCATAATCAAATCATGATAATACATGGGCCGCCCTTGGGAAGCTAGGACTTCAAACACCATGTCCTCATCAGAGAGTTTGATCTTCTGGGTTAAGGAATGGGTCAATATAGCACCGCCCTTCTTATTAGCACTGAATATTTAGACAGTATATTCGACCCACCCCTAATTATTTCCTGCATTATTCCGGGGCCCAACATCAATAATTTGTTTCCTATCCTTACATCCGTTCAGGGGCAGTGACCCCCAGGATCCCCAGGACATTAGCCAAAACTTGTTTTGTGGAGCGTACCAAGCCTAAACGGGCTTCTCTTAGCCCTTCGTCGTCCACCAGTACCCTTTGGCTGTTGTAGAAAGAATGAAATAATCCTGCCAGATCCAGGACATAGCGGGCCAAACGATGGGGCTCCATCAGACGTGCAGCCACTTCAATCTCATTGGGCAGCTCGGCAAGCTTTTTTAAAAGCTCACGTTCTTCGTTACTCGCTAGATTCAGTAACCCGGCTTCCTGTGGGATACCGACAGCGCTATACCCTAATTCAGCAGCTTGGCGTAAAATACTGCAAAGGCGGGCATGAGCATATTGCACATAATATACCGGATTATCGGATGATTCGGCTTTGGCTAAGTCGAGATCAAATTCCACAGTGGAATCCGGGTCCCGCATGACAAAGAAGAAGCGGGCTGCATCCTTTCCTACTTCGTCCATTAATTCCCGCAAAGTAATATATCTCCCGGAACGTTTAGACATGCGGACGATTTCCCCATCCTGGATCAAACGCACCAACTGCATCAGGATAATCTGAAGGTTCTCCGGATCATAGCCTAAGGCAGACATTGCCCCTTTCATCCGGGCCACATGGCCATGATGGTCAGCACCCCAGATATTGATAACTCGATCAAAACCCCGATCAAATTTGTTGCGGTGATAAGCGATATCGGCTGCAAAATAGGTGGGAGTTCCGTTGCTGCGAATCACAACCTCATCCTTTTCATCACCGAACAGGGTGGATTTTAGCCATTGGGCCCCTTCTTTTTCGTAGATATAACCTTTCTGCTCCAGTTTTTCCATAGTATCCTTGACAAAACCGGAGTCATGCAAGGACTGCTCACTAAACCAAACATCATAATTCACACCCATATCACTAAGTGTTTCACGAATGCTGGCGAGCTTCTCCTCTAAGGCATAACGAACAAGGAATTCCTGACGGAGATTCGGTTCCACATTAAGATATTTATCGCCGACCTTTTCAATTAAACCTTTCACCGTGTCCACCAGGTCTTCACCATGATAGCCACCCTCGGGAAAAGGAACATCCTGACCATGCAATTGTAGGTATCGAGCTTCCAGAGACAGGGCAAAATTCTGGATTTGGTTACCGGCATCGTTAATGTAGAATTCGCGGCTTACTTCATAGCCGGCCATCGCTAGAAGGGATGCTAAACTGTCCCCTAAGGCCGCACCCCGGGCATTGCCCATGTGAAGGAGTCCCGTGGGGTTAGCACTGACAAATTCCACCTGGACCTTCTTACCTTGACCCAAACTAACCCTTCCATAGTCTGAACCTTCTCTGAGAACCTCCGGAATCACACCCGTCAGCCAGTTGGGATCTAAACGAAAATTAATAAATCCGGGACCGGCGATTTCACAGTCTGTGATGAAGGTTCCGGACTTATCAAGGTGCTTGATGAGGATACCGGCAATATCCCGAGGAGACTTCCGGGCCTGTTTCGTCAAGACCATCGCTAGATTTGTTGCCCAATCCCCATGTTGCTTTTCCCGTGGTTCTTCCAAAACGTAATTAGGGAGACTTTCATAGGCGAGTTCCCCGGCTTGCTTAGCCTCTTCTGCAGCTTTTGCTAAATTTGCATAAATAGTTTCTTTGATAGTAATGTACAAACTCATCGAGGAGCGTCCTCCTTTATATTGATCCGCAATGTATTATGACTGACTAAGTGATCGTTAGAAAAAAGATTATATTTTAGCGTAATATGTCCGCCTTGCTCTGTCAAGCAAATCTCCATATCCTCAGTGTACACTTCAAAAAACAAAGACCCATGGAGTGTAACATAGGTTGACCCGTGAAGAATACCCCGCTCAAAAACTTGCTTATGATCCACAGATCCCATGCGGTTAAGAGTTACTTTAGCAGGCTCTACCTTGAGGCTGGTAGTTACACCCTCCATCCCGCTGATTTCCGTATCTTTGTAAATAATATAATAGGTTCCCCCATGCTTATGTATGGTGCCGACGGTGGTAAATTCCATACTGTCATCGGTACCTTCCTCATAAGTCTGGGCACTGCTGACCTTAATCAATACATCTTTGGACACGCGAATCTCCTTTCTCGGCGTAGTGTATGTACTATTATATCTCAATCGGAACGATCTGTGTTAGCGAAAATTAATGAAAAGATCCTTCGCATATGCTCAGGATGACAGCCATTTTAGTCTTTATCGTGCCGGCCGATTTACCCATTATCATGCTGGGCTATTAGTCGTTGTCATACTGCGGTGCTGGAATTATACATTCCATTAATCATGATAGGGTGGTAATGATCAATCATTACCACCCTTAGTATACCCTAAATCAGGGTATCTTAAATTTACCTATTGCAGGTATTCCCCCCGAGGAGTTTTTATAATCCGCTGAATTTTTTCCTCTATGCCGGATTCGGCATTGATGTAGACTAAATATTCCTCACCCTGATATTGACCGCGGAACTCATAACCCATAACCTCCCGATTCCCCAACACCGGGATCACCGCCATCCGGGTTTCTTTGATTTGGAACCCGCTTCTTAGCTTGGTCTTGGCTTGCTCCAGAGTCAACTTTTTCGTAAAATTGCGTTTTTGATGATAGGCATAGTAAGGGGTGGAATCAAAGCCGGTAATCTGTCCATTATCTAATGCGACGGTAATGCGTACTTTATCGGAGTAATAGCGAACACCATTCTCATCGAGAACGTATTCAAGTTGCAAATATCCGCCGAAGTCTTCCGTTGAGGTCAGAACAAGATTCCAGTCCATGGCTTTAAGGGTCTGTGCCACTTTCTCCTTAACCTGTTCGGGACTTAAAGTTCGCTCATTCAGCTCCCGTTGATCCCGATAGATAAGGACTTTGCCGCCCCGTTTGCTCACGGTCATAAAGAGGTCTCCCTGCTTAAAAATATACACCCCTAAAGCACCTTGACTAACTCCGGAAAAATCCGGATTGGCCCCTGCGTGCCCCACCTTGCTCAAGAAATCCTTGGCAGCTTTTAAGGCCGTATCCTTATCCACTTCATTCTTAGGAAGTCCCAAAGGTTCCTTTACCACGCGCGATTCGAATTCCCCTACATAGGAAAAGGGCGGGAGTTTTTGCAAGCTGGCATTTAGTTGGTCTAGGCCGGAGCGCACCGAACCGGCCGGTCCATCAGCTGATTCCGCTGCAGCCTCGGCAGTTGCCGGACTCCAAAAGCCCACCATCCGATTCCAAAGAGACCGATTATCTACCCAAGCAAGCCCCTCGGTATCAACTCTTTGTACTAAATCTTGCACCTTTTGATTGACCGTCAAAAGACGCTCATGAACATCAGTGAGGGTTTTATCCTCTTCGGCAGTGGGGGTATGGCCCACCGAGACCCGATAGGCTAAGCTTCTAGTGAAGTCTCCGGTGCTATTTAAAAACTCACCAATATAACTTAAGCCATTTTCCTCTGCCGGAAGCTGGGCCAAATCCTTAATGGCGGATTCACTGATAGCCCCGGCCTGGCTCAAATAAAGAACCTTTTGACTTGAAGTAGCGGCAACCCGGCCTTTGGCAAGATCAGTTTCCAGTTGGTCCAGGTGACTGGCAAAATCTCTTAAGGAACGCTGGTATTGGTTTGTCGTAGCTGTCTCCAATTGTGACCCCTGTCGATACTCGGTAAATCCCCAAGCTAGAGAGAGGACTAAAGCTGTTCCTAAAATTCCAAGCCAAAAATTTCTGTTCATGCAATCCCCTCCTAACGAGTGAATATATGATTACCTATTTGCATAATTTGCGGCCGCGACCAAATGAATTTGTTCTTGGTCTTAGCAGGATTAAAGAAGAAAAGTGCTCCACCGGTAGGATCCACACCGGATACAGCCTCTTGGGCAGCCTTTACGGCTGAAGAAGTCGGTGCCTTATTAATCTGTCCATCAGCTACACTGGAAAAAGCCAAGGGTTGATAGATAATATCGGCCACCGTGTTAGGAAAGGCGGGATCTTTGATACGATTAAGAATTACCGCGGCAACGGCAACCTGGCCTACATAAGGCTCCCCCCGGGCCTCGGCACTAACACAGCGGGCCAGAAGGTTGACGTCCACATTTTTCGGTCCTACGGATTTTCCCGAGGCATTGGTGCTGCCCCCGGTCATTAGCTTTAGTTCCTTGATGGTCTGAGGTCCGGCAATCCCATCCACTTTCATTCCCCGCTCCTTTTGGAAACGGGAAACGGCCGCCTTGGTCTTCGAGCCATAAATACCATCGACTTTTCCTACCACGTAGCCCAAGGATGCTAATTTTCTTTGCAGTTCGCTTACTTCCGGGCCACGGGAGCCCTGACTTAAGGTGCGATCACCCAAAGCTCCATAGGCCACACCGGCAAGGATTAGGGCAATTCCCAGAGTGATTACCCCTACCCACGCTCTCTTTTTTGTGATCATCATGCTCACCTCACATCTAGATTTACCCGATGACTAAGTGCCACTATGACTCCCATTTCTTAAGTACAAAAGTATCCAGTGATGCTTTTGCCGAACCGCAAACTACATATAACGACTTTAGCGGTGAGGGTGAGTTAAGTGGCACTAAGTCCCTGGATAAGTCAACTAAACTTCAGTTGGAGGCAGACTCCACCTGAAGTAAGTTTCCTTTAACCCTTAGTGTGGCTGAGCAGGCAAATTTTATCCAAAAAAAAGTGGTCGATACTTTCATATCGAACCACTTAATCAATTCCCTGGATAATTTCCTTATTTTAAGCCTTCGGCATAAACGGCCTTAAACTTTAGCACGGCTTTTGCCGAATCGGCTTGAATTCCCATTTCATTGAGGGTTTCGCCTACTAACTCCATGGCTTTAACAAACATTGCTTCAGTAACATTACCCATATGACCGATTCGGAAGGCTTTTCCGGCAAGGGCGGCTAGTGAACCGGCAACCACCATGCCTTTTGCCGCCAGCTTGGCACGAAATTCCCCATCGTTAACTCCCTCAGGATAAAGGAAGCAGGTCAAGGTAGGTGCTGCCACTTCTTCCGGCGCCAGGGCTTTCATACCATATTCGGCAAGTCCGGCCCGGACAGCTTTTCCTAATGCCTTATGACGTTTATAGCGATTTTCCAGCCCTTCAGCCATAACGATTTCCATCCCTTTTTCATAGGCGTAGATCATATTGACCGGATGGGTAGCGTAGTATTTGCCCGGATCACGCATGGTAGGCAGCCACCGCAGAATATCCATATAATAAGCTGCTACACGATCCATGGCCTCCCTTGCTTGCAGGGCTTTGGGACCAAAAGCGACTATAGCCAGTCCAGGGGGGACACCGATGGCTTTTTGGGAGCCGGTTAGGACCAGGTCAATTTTATAGTCGGGATGTCCATACTCTTTTCCCATATCCTCCTCAACAGCCGCCGAGGCGCATACACCGTCCAAGATGAATAAGGCCCCTGCTTTCTTTACTACAGGAACTAATTTCTCCAAATCAGACATAACCCCAGTCGAGGTGTCCACATGGGTAATGGTTACAGCTTTAAAGCCACCTTCGGCCAGTTTTTGCTCTACCGCACCTACATCTATGTGTTTTCCCCATTCTGCCTGGAGTACTTCTACCTGTATTCCATGGGCTTGAGCTAAAGGAATAAAGCGATCACCAAAATAACCGTGGCTAACTACTAAAAGCTTCTCCCCAGGAGCAACGGTGTTAACAATAGCCATTTCCATGGATAAAGTTCCGGAACCGGACACCAAAAAAACTTCGCCATCGGTGTTGAACATTTTTTTGGTCATTTCGAGGCTATTCTTAAACTTCTTTACTAAGCGAGGGTCTGTATGTGCATAGGTTTCTTGGGCTAACGCTTCGTATATCTCATCCACTACCGGTGTAGGACCAGGTATGAGAAGCATTTCTTTATTTGGCATAAAACTTCCTCCTTTACTATCTATTCTAAATAGCGTAAATCAATATTATTCCTAACCTAACGAAAATTCGTCTAAAAATCTAGGAATCAATTAGTGTTCTATTTTAGTTTTAAATTTCCTGCCTCTTCCAATCAAAAACATTGTATACATGGTGGGAAAAGAAGAGACCTTTAATTTTTAATCCAACGATATTTGATCTTTAATCCTTTACCGCCCAGTTTCCAACCATAGTCAATTCGGAAATTATGAAAATCGTCCAGGCTCAATAAGCTAATATGGGTATAGAGGGTGATTCCTTCCCCTAAATCAATGGCTTGATAATCCTTTAATTCTTCTTCTTTAGGTTCACCCAGCTTTACGGCGGGCCATCCTTCATTCTTAGCCATTGCCTTCATTCCGTTTTCTAAAATAAACTTTTTGGCAGCGGTTGTTACTAAGAGCTTCAAGCCCATTCCTCCTACTTTTAATTGCTACTTTCATAAATCTTGTAATCAATATTAGAAATCAGCGTTTTTTACAGTTCGCGGGAAAGCGACTACGTCCCGGATATTCGATATACCC
>NZ_CEVWNY010000023.1:0-31509 GCF_982384815.1 Desulfitobacterium sp.
GGTCTGCGCTGGGCATGCCGTGAATCGCCGTAGATATGGTGAGATTAACCATGGCCATGACCCGTTCAAAGCTTTGTTGGGCTTGGAAATAGGTGCGGATCAAGGGATGTTTGTTCATAAGACGGACTTTAAGGTCGATAAGAGCTAAGGCATCTTTTTCGGGAGTGACTTTACTGATCATTTGGGTGGTAACAATTTGGCGTTCTTTTTCTTGATACTGGAGAAATGCTTCGTTGGCTTCCGGATCAGCTTTAATAGCAGCTTCGGCGGCTAGTACAGCTTGTACTTCGGGGGTTTGGAGCAGGGCCTCTCCTAATTCCCTAGCCTTGTCAATGTAGCTCATTAATAGGGCACCTCCTTCGATTCCTTATACAGGGTATGCTTAAAAGAAGGCGGAGGTGAGGAAGAATAGATATTAAGAGAATTCAATTATTCTTGGAGGGATTAGAAAGGGATTTGTAGAATATTGGTTCTAAGACATTTAAGGGGGGAAATAACAGAATATGCGAACATATCGGATTGAAATCCGCTTGATTCAGTTTTCGGTGTTTTTAAGTGTGCTCGTAGTAATCGCCGGCTTTTTTGGCTTATGGGGCAATACGAAGGAACAGGTCGTTACTCCCCCAGAGCAAAAAGAACAGGCTCCTGCCTTAGAAAATACAAAAATAGTCGCCCTTGGCGATTCCTTTACCTATGGTTACCCGACAAATATTGAGAACTTTTGGCCGAAAGTAATGGGGCAGACTTTGCAGGTAGAAGTGGTGAACAAGGGTAAGAGCTCTCAGACCGCCCAAGACCTTTATTCCCGCTTTGATACGGATGTGCTGGCTGAGGAGCCGGGCCGGGTGATCATCTTTGTCGGCAATGGTGATGCCATTCAAGGTATCTCCTTAGAGACTTACCAGCAATATATTCAGGCTATGGTCGATAAGGCACAGAGCAATCATATTATACCGATTCTCGCCTTACCCCTGCCTTACACCGGAGTCCAAAGTGTTATCAAGGAGTTTAGAGAGTGGGAATTAAATTATGCTAAGGAGAAGGCTATTCAAGTCTTAGACTTTGCTACGGTGCTTATGGATGCTAATAATAATTATTTGGATGGGTTGTCTAAGGACGGCAAATATCCTACTGAAGCAGGCCATAAAATTATGGGGGACTATGCTGCCCGGGTCTTAAAATAGACTCGTAGCTTCTTAACACCCGTTCTGAATTGAACCAGGTGGCTTCGTTTTCCCTGAAAGCTTCCTTCGCCTATATAGCCCCTTCGTCTAAATGCGTTCTCTCCCGTTTAAGAAGCTACGTGAATAGATCAGTTTCAAGACATATGCAAAAAGGCCTTTGAGTCGTACTCATAGGTCTTTTTAGTGGAGAAAACTGATGAGAGCAAAGAAAATATAGCCGAGGATTCCGCCCAGCAAAGCATAGCGGGGATGACGTTCCCGAGAGAGTGGCCAAAGTTCGGCAAAGACGAGAAAGGCCATGGCACCTCCGGCTAAGGCCAGGAAGAAGGATAGGGAGTTTTGAACGCTGTCTACAGCTAATAAACCGATAAGGGCACCCAAGGGTGTAAAAAAGGCAATGAAAAAGTTGAGAAGGAGTATTTTCCAGCTCTTGACTTCCGCCATTTTTAGGGGGGCGGCGGTGGCCATTCCTTCCGGTAAGTTATGTAAGGTAATGGCAATAGCAATTAAAAAACCCAGTTCTCCTGCGGCTTCTTGGCCAATGGCTATGGCCATGCCTTCCGGTAGATCGTGAAGGGCAATTCCCGCGGCAACTAAAAGACCGATCCGCTTGAGCCGTTGGCGTCGGGAAAGGGGTAGGGCAGGAGCGGAGGCGTTAATCCGGTTATCGGCTAACTTCATGAAGATAATGCCAAAGATAAAGCCCAGCAGTACTTGCCGCAAGGGGCCAATTTGCCAGGCAGTGGGCAAGAGATCCAGTGAAACAACGGCGAGCATTACTCCCCCGGAGCCCGCCAGTAAAAAAGCCAAAACCCGCTCTTGGGGACGGCCGAAGATTACTACCAGCAAACTCCCTAAGGTAGTGGCAAGTCCTGCAACGGTGCTAACCCAGAGAATGGGGAGCCAATCCTGCATTTGCGTATTCCTCCTAAGCAGGGATTTTAACCAGACTTCATTCAGGGGATTCGCCCCCCACTGAATGTTAATCCGGTGATTAAGTAGAAGTCTTGTAATAGGATTATGAAAATAATTTATGGGATAGAAGTCATGCGATTTTTTTCGTAAATTAATGATTAGACCTTTATTAACTCTGGGCATACTGGAAGTAGAGATATGCTTAGGAGTTGAGAGGGTTGTTTAAGAAAGTTTTTCAATGTGCAGATTATACTAAAGTCATTGGCATAATACTAGCTGTGCTGCTAACTATTATTTTTCAAGTTGAAGTATTTCGTACGTCATTTGCTTACGCCCGGTCTGTGGAACAAGCTAAGGATCTGCTTGCTATAACTCAAACGGTTGGCAATCGGGAGGATCTTGTTCGTTTTCATGTGGTGGCAAACTCCGATTCCGAGGAAGATCAAGCTTTGAAGCGAGCTGTAAGAGACGGGATTCTTAAGGAATTAGCTCCTCAACTTGCCGGTGCTAAGTCCCTAGAGGAATCCCGACAGATCTTAACAGGGTTACGTCCTGAGATGGTGGAGATAAGTCGACGGGTTATTGAAGCTTGGGGAAAGGACTATGAGGTCAAAACGGAATATGGGAATTTTATCTTTCCGACCAAATCCTATGGTTCTTTGATTCTTCCTGCCGGTGAATATGAGGCGCTGCGAGTTGTGATCGGCGAGGGGAAAGGTTCTAATTGGTGGTGTGTGCTTTTTCCGCCTCTTTGCTTCGTGGATATTAACCATTCCACTGCCCAGCAGGTGGATGGGAAACCGGGAATTCCTTACTCGGAGAGTAATTTTACTTCTAATAATAAGGCCCAATCCGGCTTAGATGGGTCAGGTAGGCAAATAGAAGCAGATGGTTCCCATGGTATGGTCAAGCCGAAGGTAAGATTTTGGATAGTCGAGAAACTAAAAAAAGTGTCATTCTGAGCCACAGAGAGGAATTTTTGAATAAAGGGACCTGTCCCTTTATTCACCGGGAAAAATAAGAGCTGTCATTCTGAGCGGTAGCGAAGAATCTTGACCCTTGCGGCGAAGATCTTCACTTTGTTCAGGATGACAGCTTTTTTGAAACAAGGAACCTGTCCCCTTGTTTCACTAGAGGCCTAGTATTTCTTTGAGTTTGCGGGATTGGGTGCGGCTGACTGGGACTTCGCTGCGTTCGTTATCATCGACTACAATCGAGTAGGTTCCGTTGAAGTAGGGGATGAGTTCCCGCATGCGTTGAATATTGACTAGGTAGCAGCGATGGGTGCGGAAGAAAAGATTGGGGTTAAGACGGGCTTCCAATTCCCTCAGGGTAAAGCGGGTTAGATAGGACTCTTTTTGCGTCTTGGCAAAGACATTATCCTTATCGGTAAAAATATAGACGATTTCCTCCGGTCGCAGGAGAATGGTTTTACCACGCTGCTCCACGGGAATTACTTCTAAGGGGCGGCTGGTGCTGTTTTCCGTGGAAGCTTTGGTTTGGGGGGGCGAAGGAGCCGGAGCGGGTTCTGCTGCTTCTACGGTGGATGGGACGGATGCCGGTGAGGTGGATGCTGCAGCAACGGGAGATAAGGCATTAATATAGGTATATAATTTATTTATTGCTTGGTTAAGGCGTTTAGGGTTGATGGGTTTTAATAAATAATCAAGGGCATTTACACAAAAAGCTTCCACCGCAAATTCTTCGTGGGCGGTGATAAATATTATGGCAGGAGCATTCTCTTTGTCCTTTATTTGGCCGGCTAGGTCAATTCCCTTAAGGCCGGGCATATCTATATCCAGAAAAACTACGGAATAATCGAGGTTATTAATCAGCTCCAAAGCTTCAATGGCATTGGCTGCCTCCCCAATAACCTGAAGGTCCGTATAGTCTTGCAGCAAGAAACGAAGCTCTTTGCGAGCGGGTGATTCGTCATCGACTAATAAAGCGCGTAATTTCAAAGGTTCCACTCCTTTCTGCGGAGGAAGAGCATGAGCTTCCTAATTTCATACTATTCTGATAACATTCGGAGATTCCTGCTTTTCGTTAGAGAAAAAATTTATAAATTAAAAGATTTTCTTAAGATGACCTGTACTATTTTCTGGGACAAAGCATAGCATTTAGTAGAGGAAACTAGGAATATCCATTTCCTTAAAGTTTGGCTAGGAGGAAAAAAGAATGAGGAAGTACTTATTTTACTTAGGGGTGCTTTTTCTAGGAGCGGTCCTGCTCACGGGTTGCGGAACGCTGCAAACCTTGGTGAAAGGAGATGGTGAAACCACTTCCTTTGCTGATTGGATTGGGGGAACCGATGATCAAGCCAATGTTCCGGCAACCAGCAGTCTTGGCGATGGAAAAATGATAAGTCTGTATTTCCCTGATTCTACAGGGCAAGCCCTTGTTAAAGAGGAAAGGACTATTCCGAAAACTTTAAGCTTAGCCCGTGAAACGGTAAACCAATGGTTAATGGGTCCTGCGGTTCAAGGAGAGACTCAAGCGGCAGTTGACCCAAAAACTAACCTGCTGGACATCGCCATTAAGGATAGTGTGGCCATTGTTGATTTAAGTCGAGAATTTACCCGGGTTTATGGCAATGTGAACCAGGAGGTCGCAATATATGGGCTGGTCAATACCTTGACCCAATTTCCCACGGTGCGGGAAGTGACATTTAGAATTGAAGGGAAATCCCTCACTAAATTAGGCAATCTTGATGTGTCAAAGTTATCCTACCGGGAAGGCCTTGTAAAAGGCGGGGGGGTATACAATGGAGGGAACAGTAGTATAGGGTCTGAGGCCGTAGGAGGCCAGGTTCAACAAAACAACTTGGGTGTTCCAAAATCTACTGCACCTGATTCCCCCAGTGGTATTAATCTGTTCTCATTTCCGGTAACAACCGGGTAAATGGGTTTCACCAAGTGAAACTGCGTTTCACTAATTGGACAAAAAATAAAGCAATTTCTATTTTTTTAAATATTATAATACAGATTTTATATTTCGTACAGTGTTTTATTTGGATTCCGGGGAGAGTACCCCGGAATTTTTATGTGCAAAAATTCATTATAATAGCTAAAGCCAGTGTTTTTTTCTTTCGACTTATGTTAAAATCTGCTTAAATGAGAAGAGTGAAAATTATAAATATTCATATTGGGGGATTGGAAGAATGGAAGTTAATGAGGAATTGAGTCGGGAGTTAGAGGAAGCCATACGTCGTTCGAATACTGTGATCTATAGGAGGGGACAGGCTCTTCTTGTTGAAATGGGGATTTCGAATCCTCAATTCAATACTCTTTTAGCACTTTATGAGTTTGGACCATTAACCATGGGAGATCTGGGGAAGCATTTGTTTACTGCTTGCAGTACAGCTACAGATTTAGCTGATCGGCTGGAGCGGGATGGGTTAGTGGAAAGGATACGTGATTCAAAGGATCGGCGGGTTGTGCGGATGCATCTGCTTAATAAAGGAAGAAGAATTGTTGAACTGATAATGAATGAACGCTATCGCTTTTTGGAGGAGGTATTAGTGGCATATACGCCGGAAGAGCATCACGTTATGCTGGAGACCTTAAAGCGTTTGATCGAGAGGGTTGAGCGCACGGATAAGACTTATCCCGTTCAGCTGGAAAATGTTCAGAATATGAAGAAAAGATTAATTTTGAGTCCTAGCTAAAGGTTTTTTATGGTTAGATGTCGAATACAACGAAAACATTAGCGATATAGATTCAGTATGTAAGGATTAGGCAAAGACATCGTGACAGACGGAGGCTGCGGCATGACAAGCTGGGACATCATGAAGTATATGGAATGGATTGAAAAGAAAGATCCTTTGACCTACAACCATTGTAGCAAGTCTGCAGATTACGCATTAATTCTTGGTAAGGCCATATCTTTAACTGCTGAGGAATTGTTAATTCTAAGTGTGGCGGCACCTCTTCATGATTTAGGAAAAGTCAAAGTGCCTGATGATATTTTAGTTAAACCCTCAATCCTGACCGAGAGGGAGTACAAGGTTATCCAATGTCACCCAATTTGGGGTGCGGAAATGATTTTTGATCAAGCAGGGAGAAATCCGAACTGGTTGAAGGTAGCGGAGATTGTTCTTAATCATCATGAACGTTTTGATGGATGTGGCTATCCTGCCGGGATCAATGGGAAAGAGATTCCCTTTCTCGCTCAGATTATTTCAATTGCCGATGCTTATGACGCTATGACTTCGGATCGTCCCTATCGCAGTGCAATGCCGGAGGAAAGAGCCCTTAAAATATTGCAAAGTGAACGGGGTAAACAATTTCATCCGGAGTTAGTTAAAGAATTTATTAAGTTAATAGCTTAGATGTTTTTATAGAACGGGAGAATTTCTCGTTCTTTTTAATTTTGTTGCGCTGTATATGGAGATTAGGGTTACAATAAAAAAGAGGATAATTTTGAATATCAGTAGAATTTGGAGGTCAAGATACTTCACTGCGTTCAGTATGACATAGTAACGCGTCATCCTGAGCCGATGCGAAGGATCTTGCCGGTAGTAGGGGATATAGCATATTAATAAGAAAAAACCAGCATAACTAATATGGAGACGGAGGTTTTTTAATGGGGCATGTGATCGGGATGTTTGATTCGGGTGTGGGTGGATTAACGGTAATGAAGGAGATTTCGACCCAGCTTCCTTAGGTTCGCATCATTTATTTTGGTGATACGGCACGGGTTCCTTATGGGAATCGTAGTAGAGAAGAATTAATTCGTTTTGGGGAAGAAATAATTTCTTTTTTGATAGATCAAGGGGCTGAAGTTATTGTGGTAGCCTGCAATACCAGTTCAGCCAATGCGGTGCCGGTGTTAAAGGATCATTTTCAAATCCCTCTGATTGGGACTATTGAACCGGGGGCAAGGGCAGCGGTTAATGCTACCGTAAACGGCAAAATTGGGCTGATCGCTACCGAGGCCACCGTGCGTAGTAAAGCCTATAATTCCGCAGTAAGACGGGTTTTAGTTAAGGGGGCTTTACCGGGTTCAATTGAATTAGTTAGGGCTCAGGCCTGTCCTCTTTTTGTTCCCCTGGTGGAAGCGGGACTTGCTCATTCCCCGGAGGCACGGGGGATTGCCCGAACTTATTTGGCACCTATTCAAGCAGCAGAGGTGGATACATTAATTTTGGGGTGCACCCATTACCCTTTTTTGGCTCCGGTGATCAGGGACATACTGGGGGAAAAGATGACTTTAGTAGACCCTGCTCAAGCTATGGTGGAAGAGTTGAAAAATGTGCTTAAGGAGCTCGAACCTGGAGAAGATCAGGAGCCTTATCACAGAAGTGATCGGGTTTCTAATCAGGGGCAAGGTAAACATGACTTCTTTGTCAGTGGTGACCCGGCTCTCTTTGAGCAAGTAGGTAATACTTTGCTCCCCGGCCGGATTTTTAATGTAAAAAAGGTTAGCTGGGAAGAATGACTATCAATAACATGATAAGTCCCGGCAATGTGTCATCCTGAGCAAGGCGAAGGATCTTGACCATGGGCAAGCATGAAGATGGCTAATTTACGTTGTTACTTAGACAATTGCTTAGAGGGGGTGTGATGTTGGAACAGAAAACATTGGTTCTCGGGGTAATCGGAGCTGACGTACATGCTGTCGGCAACCGCATTCTTGATTATGCATTTACCCAAGCGGGCTTCAAGGTCGTCAACATCGGGGTACTGGCTTCCCAGGAGGAATTTATTCGGGCCGCCATCGAGACGGGTGCTGCGGTGATTATGGTTTCCTCCCTATATGGGCATGGTGAAATAGATTGCCGGGGACTTAGGGAAAAATGCCTGGAGTCGGGAATTGGTGATATCCTTCTTTATGTAGGCGGAAATTTGGTGGTCGGTAAACAGGAATTCAGTGAGGTGGAAAAACGCTTTTTAGCTATGGGCTTCAATCGGGTATATCCCCCCGGCACCATGCCGGAGGAAGCCATCGCCGATTTGCGTAAGGATTTAGGCCTGTAGGGGGGGATTAGAGGTGCAGGAGATCCTTCTGATTGATTTTGGCAGTACCTATACCAAAGTAACCATCGTGGACCTGGAGGAAGAAAGGATTATTGGCAGGGGCGTAGCGGGGACCACCATCGAAACGGATATTATGAAAGGGTTAAAACTGGCCTTGGCTCAGATACCCGAACCAACCGGTGGATGGAAGTTTGCCCGAAGGCTTGCTTGTAGTAGTGCGGCCGGGGGACTGAGGATGGTGGCCAGCGGCTTAGTTAAGGAATTAACCGCTGAGGCCGCCCGGCGGGCTGCCTTGGGAGCGGGGGCACGGGTTCTTGAGGTTTTTAGTTATGAATTGACCCCTGAGGATATCGGTAAAATATCTTCAGAAAAACCGGACATTCTTCTTTTGGCCGGCGGCACCGATGGTGGCAATAAAGAGATCCTCCTGAAAAATGCCGAAAGGCTTGTGGAGTTACCCTTCTCCCTGCCGGTGGTTGTGGCGGGTAATAAGGTGGTTTCCCAGCAGGCAGCCGGGATTCTCCGCCAAAAGCATGCTCCGGTGGTGGTAGCCGAAAATGTGATGCCGGAACTTAATGTGTTGGAGGTGGAATCGGCCCGCAGTGCCATCCGGGGTATATTTTTAGATCAAATCATATATGCTAAGGGCTTGGACAAGGCGGAAGAATTTATAGAGCGGGTGATGATGCCTACCCCTGCCGCCGTTTTGGCTGCCGCCGAACTGTTGGCCCAAGGTTACGGGGAAGAACAAGGTCTGGGGGATCTCCTGGTTATCGATGTGGGGGGTGCTACCACGGATGTTCATTCTATTGCTGCCGGTGAACCAAGCAAACCCGGGGTAATGCTTAAGGGGCTGCCGGAACCTTATACAAAAAGGACGGTGGAGGGGGATTTGGGGATGCGCTATAGTGCGGAATCCTTAATCACTGCCGCCGGCAAAAGGTTGAATAAATATTTGGGCTGGGGTGATGAAGAGGTTCAGGAGCAACTTGACCTTTTCCAAGCCGATCCCTGGCGTGTTCCCCAAAATGAGGATGAGGCACGCTTCGATACTGCTCTAGGCAGGATGGCTGTGGAATTATCTATAAATCGCCATGTGGGGAGGATTGAGGTGGTTTATACTCCCTTCGGGGCCAGCTATGTTCAAGAGGGTAAGGATTTGACCCCGATGCCGGCGGTGCTAGGAACCGGTGGCGTTCTTCTCCATCATCGGCAACCCTTAGAAATTTTGCGGGGAGCTCTTTTTGATCCTGCGGAACCAACCATTCTTAAGCCGCAAAACCCGGCTTTTTATTTGGATCAAGAATATATTTTAGCGGCCATGGGGCTGCTGCGGGAGGTTGCTCCTCTTGCTGCTCTCCGGATGTTGAAAAAGTATTGTCAAAAGCTCTAAGAAAAGGGGGAGTTTTAACAATGACATTGAGTGCTCTCTGTCTGGATCCGGAAGAATTCGCACGTCAGCGCCGCGATGTTTTGGCCCAGTGGCCAACCGGACAAGGTGTGGATTTTGAGGAGGCTGTGGCTTACCATAAAAATTTACCGAAAAAGAAGGTCTTTGCCTCTAAGTTGGAGGAAGGGAAGGCCCAAGGGGTTACTTTTGCTCAGCCTCGCGCCGGGGTAGCCCTTTTGCATGAGCATTTAGAGCTATTGCGCTACTTGCAGGGAGAAGGAGAAGCGGATTTTCTTCCGACCACCATTGATTCCTATACACGGCAGAATCGCTATGCAGAAGCCCAGAATGGAATTGATGAAAGCCGGAGGGTGGGCCGCTCCATGCTTAATGGTTTTCCTGCGGTCAATCATGGGGTGGGGGCTTGCCGGCAGCTGATTGAGAATTTAGCGGTTCCGGTTCAGGTTCGTCACGGTACTCCCGATGCCCGCCTATTGGCTGAAATTACTTTGGCAGGAGGTTTCACGGCCTATGAGGGCGGTGGAATCTCCTATAACATTCCCTATGCCAAAGATGTTTCCATCGAAAACACCATCAAATATTGGCAGTATGTGGATCGCCTCGTCGGAATGTATGAGGAAAAGGGGGTTAGGATTAACCGAGAACCCTTTGGTCCTTTAACCGGAACCCTGGTGCCGCCGGCAATCTCCCATGCGGTCGCAATTATCGAGGGAGTGTTGGCTATTGCTCAGGGGGTAAGGAGTCTAACCTTGGGCTATGGCCAATGCGGTAATCTCCTGCAAGACGTGGCAGCGATCCGCACCTTGCCCTTACTGGCAACGGAATATCTCAATAAACTGGGATTCAGGGATTTTAATATTACTACCGTCTTCCATCAGTGGATGGGTGGCTTCCCTCTAGATGAAGCCAAGGCCTATGGGGTTATTTCCTGGGGGGCAACGGCGGCTGCTCTGGGAAAAGCAACTAAAGTTATCGTGAAGTCCCCCCATGAAGCCTTTGGTATTCCGACTAAAGAGGCCAATGCCGCGGGGATTCGTACCACCAAGCAGATTCTCCATATGCTTAAGGATCAGACTTTGCCCATGACGGTTGAACTAGCCATAGAGGAGAACATGATTATGGCTGAGACCAGGGCGATCTTAGACCGCACCCTTGATCTTGGGGAAGGAGATTTGGCGGTGGGAACGGTGCGGGCTTTCCAAGCGGGAGTTATTGATGTTCCTTTTGCTCCCAGTCGGTATAATGCCGGTAAGATCCTGCCGGCCCGGGATTCTCAAGGGGCAGTGCGGATACTGGATTTCGGTAACCTGCCTTTTGCCGAGGAGATCAAGGAGTTTCACCGGGAGCGGATCGGCCGGCGGGGGCGGGATGAAGGTCGGGATCCCTCTTTTCAAATGGTTATCGATGATATTTATGCTATTGGCAAGGGGATGCTGGTGGGGAGACCGCGGAGCTAATCCGCTCCTCGAAAGCACTGCTTTCGCACTTGTGCTCAGTGGCCGGTTGGAAACGTCCTGTTTCCAACCCGATTCCGCTGTAAGCTTTTCACGGGGTTCGGTATCCGCCCGTGTGAGAAGCGTTTACTTTTGAGTTCGGTTTACAGTCCCTTCGCGGGCTTATAATAGGGGGTCTGAATGATGAAGATCATAGATGTTATCGCTTCTCCCGGTTTAACGGGATTTTACTTTGATGATCAGAAAGCCATAAAAGCCGGGGCAGGGCATGATGGCTTTGCATATACCGGAAAGCCTATGACCCCAGGATTTACAGCGGTTCGCCAACGGGGAGAGTCTATTTCGGTGATGCTGATCCTGGAGGATGGGCAGGTAGCCTATGGGGATTGTGCGGCGGTCCAATACTCCGGGGCAGGAGGGCGTGATCCTCTCTTTTTGGCCGCTGATTTTATACCTATTATTATGGAAGAAATTCGGCCCAGACTCCTCGGGCAAGAGTTGGGTTCTTTTCGCAAGCTTGCTAATTCTATCGAACATTCCTTACGCCCCGACGGAGAGCGTTATCATACGGCTCTTCGCTATGGGGTGAGCCAGGCTATTTTGGACGGTGTGGCCAAGGCGAAGAAAATAACCATGACGGAAGTGATTTGCGAGGAGTATGATTTGCCTTTGGTGCCGGAGCCGGTGCCGATTTTTACCCAAACCGGGGATGATCGCTATCAAAATGCAGACAAAGCTATCCTTAAACGGGCGGGGGTGCTTCCTCATGCGCTCATTAACAATGTCGAGAAACTAGGTAAGCAGGGGGAGCGCTTGCTGGAATATGTGAATTGGCTGCGGGATCGGGTTATCCAATTAGGAGATCCGGACTATCGCCCGGTTCTGCATATTGATGTCTATGGTACTATCGGTATGGCCTTTGCCGATGATGTGGAGCGGATGGTTGAGTATTTTTTTGAGTTGGAAAAGGCCGCTGAACCCCTGCACTTACGGATCGAGGGTCCTATGGATGCGGGGAGCAAAGAGGGGCAACTAAGGCAGATTAAGGCACTGCGCGAGGCTTTAAGGAAGGCTGGGGTAAAGGTAGAGGTGGTTGCCGATGAATGGTGCAACACCTATGAGGATATTGTGGAGTTTGTGGATGCCCAGGCTGCCGATATGGTTCAGATTAAGACTCCGGACCTGGGCGGTATTCAGAATACCATTGAGGCTGTTCTTTATGCCAAGAAGTATGGAGTTGGGGCATATGTAGGAGGGTCCTGCAATGAGACCGATACAGGGGGGCGGACTGCGGTCCATGTGGCGTTGGCTACCCGACCGGATCAGATGCTGGCTAAGCCGGGGATGGGTGTGGATGAGGGGTATATGATTGTCCATAATGAGATGAACCGGATCTTAGAATTGCTTAGATATAAGCGTATACTCTGAAAATGCACAGGCGAGATGCCTTGCTTATGCGGAACCTAAGCAGAAGATAGAAAATTTTGAAAAGTGAGAAATGAAAAGAGGAAAAGAGACGGCGCATAGGGAAAACCTATAAGGGGTTTTTTAGGGGCTAAAGAAAGCGGGTCAATTCTGAAAAAGGAATAAGAAGGGGGTTGCAAATACCATGTCAAAGGTTATCCATGCGGATGAAATCACTGATGCGGTGGAAAGGCTTTGTATCGAAGCCAACTATGATCTTGGGGACGATATGATGCTTAAGTTCAAGGAAGCTTTGCAAACGGAAGAATCTCCTTTGGGCTGTGAAGTGTTTGAGCGGTTGATTGAAAACGCGACCATTGCCCATGAGGAAAGAGTTCCCATGTGCCAAGATACCGGCATGACCGTGATTTTTGTAGAGATTGGACAAGAGGTCACGGTGGTTGGGGGAGCTTTAAAGGATGCTTTGAATGAGGGTGTCCGTCGGGGCTATGAAAAGGGTTATTTGCGTAAATCTATGGTTAAGGATCCTTTTGATCGTGTGAATACCGGGGATAATACGCCAGCTATTATCCATTATGATATCGTACCTGGGGATGAACTTAAGGTCACGGTTGCGCCCAAAGGTGCGGGCAGTGAGAATATGGGTGCACTGAAAATGTGCAAACCTTCGGAAGGCTTGGAAGGAGCTATTCAATTCGTGGTAGATACGGTAGAGCGGGCCGGTGGTAACCCCTGTCCTCCCATTATCGTTGGTGTGGGTGTAGGTGGCTCTATGGAAAAGGCTACTTATCTGGCGAAAAAGTCCTTACTGCGCAGAGTGGGAGAGCCAAATGAAGAAAAGCGCCTGGCGGATATCGAACAGGAAGTGCTTAAGCGGGTAAACAAATTAGGAATTGGACCTCAGGGCTTTGGGGGATCAAATACTGCTCTTGCTGTTCATTTGGAGGTTTATCCTACTCATATCGCATCTTTGCCCGTTGCGGTGAATATCCAATGTCATGCAGCCCGCCATAAAGAGGTTATATTAAAGGGCAAATTGGAAGGGGAGGTATAAAAATGGGCGAGACTATTCGTTTAGAGCTTCCGTTGACCCAGGATAAAGTGGCTGGGCTTAAGGTAGGGGATAGTGTACTGCTCAGCGGAATAATCTATACGGGGCGGGATGCGGCTCATAAGAAGATGGTGGAGGCCCTATCCCGCGGAGAAGAGCTTCCGTTTGATGTCCGGAACCAGGTTATTTACTTTGTCGGTCCTACCCCGCCCAAGCCGGGCCAAGTGATCGGTTCGGCAGGTCCCACCACCAGCGGGCGGATGGATGCTTATTCCCCTAGGCTGATTGAGCGAGGTCTAACGGGAATGATCGGTAAGGGCTTGCGCTCTGAGGAAGTTATTGAGGCTATGAAAAAGCATGGTGCTGTCTATTTTGGAGCGATAGGCGGCACGGGAGCATTATTAGCTAAGCGGGTTCTCTCCGCAGAGGTTATCGCTTATCCGGAGCTAGGAACCGAAGCGATCCGTAAATTGGAGGTTAAAGACTTTCCGGCGATGGTGATCATCGATAAGGATGGCAATAACTTGTATGAATCCGGAAAGGCTAAGTATCGTAAAGAGTAATATTTTGTTGTTTATACGATCATTAGGATGATCATTTGCTAAATGAGATAAGGCAAAGGCTCTTAATAATGAAGACCAAATTAAAAGTGATGCCGCAAAAAGTTTACTCACCTTTGCGGCATCACTTTGTTATTTTGAGCTAGGTTGTGTCATCCTAACTGAAACAAGGGACCTGTCCCCCTGTTTCACTTGGTTGGTAAGCCGCTTATGCCAAAGACTGTGGCGATGTTTGACATATTCGCCATCGACATAGCCGGTAAACATGCCGGGGAGCAGTGCGCGGTTTTCCTTGAAGATGAAGGCTGCCAGGTGGCCGACGATACCCAAAATGAGCAATACGGTGCCGATATTATGGAGAGCAGTGTTCCAGTAAAGAAGAGAGTAAGGCAGTTCAACGCCGGGGACATTTTTGTACATTTTAATTAAGCCTGTGACTATCAGCAAAAGGATATTGCCGGCAATGAACAGATAAGCTATCCTTTGTTCTGCCAGATATTTATCAGAAGGGGGCTCCTGACCTTTAGTAAACATGGCTTTAATAATAAGGTAGGACTCCTTTAGATCGCCACGGCGAGGAAAAATATCAAACTCTTTGCGAATAAAGGCATTACCCACGTGGAAAAAGGCAACAAAAATGAGAAGGATGGCTGCCAGGTAATGAAGGTTAATGGTGGCAAAGTAGTCTCCCAACCATTCGGCACCGGGGAGCTTAGTAACATTATATCGACTATAAAGAGGCATTTGGCCAAAACCGGTGAGGATTAACAAAAAGATGGAAAGTGCTGTTGTCCAGTGGATAAAGCGATTGGTTAGGCTCTGTCTGAGTATTTTCGACTTTTTGCTCTTATTGCTCGTTGTTGCCATGATCCTCATTCTCCTCTCCTGCGTTATTGCCCTTTAGGGTTCGATAAGCTGTAATACCTGCCGCAGCTGCTCCGGCAAAAGGGGCAATGATGGCGGAATAAAACATTCCTTTTTCGCTTTCCAGATAATTGTCTACGTTTACCGGCATGCCGGGACGACCTGGTGCAGCGTCTTCTTTTTTCTTTTTATCCGCTTTAATGGCTTTGTCAATTTTATCAAAGGGAACACTGGAAACATAGAGAGTTGCAGTTCCGCCGTTTTCCTTATCCCCATAGACATAGCCACCGATAGCGTTAGCCTTCTCGTAAGCGAGGGCCTTAATTTCTTCTCGAGGCCCGATGGTTAGGGCCCCTTTGGGGCAAGCCTGCACACAAGCGGGTTCTTTTCCTTCTGCCAAAAGATCGGTACAGAGATCGCATTTATACATTACGCCGCCTCCGGCTAAGTCCGGGGCGACCTGCAGGTATAACCCTATTCCTGCTTGACGCTGGGGAATGCCCCAGGGACAAACATCCCGGCACTTGGCACCGCCAAAGCAAACCTCGTCGTCGATGGAAACCGCCCCGGTACTATCTTTAGAGATGGCACTGAAGGGACAGAGTTTCATACAAGTAGGGTTGTCACAATGCATGCAACGCCGCGGGATATTTACTTCTTGCTCAGCGCCATTGTGTTCCACTTTTACTTTTTCCACGAAGGTCCAATTATATGGGGTAAGGCGGGTTGTCAGGTCTCGTTTGTTAGACCAGTCTTCGACCTTCTTTTGGGGCCAATAGAATTTGAGCGGTTTTTGCGGCTCAGGAAAACGGGATTGGTTGTGTTGTCGGCAGGCGGTTACACAGAGTGGTGTAGGGCTGCCTTGACAGCCATCGCATTTAGTTAAATCGATCAGTGTCCCCAGTTTTTCCTGTTTGAGTTCTGAAGCAGAAACTGTGTTGTTCAGGCCTGAAGCCGCCAGGGCCCCAAGTAGACTGGCAGCAGTGGTCCGTTTAAGAAAAGTGCGGCGAGATATATTCTTCTCCATACCGATACCCCCTATAGGTATTATTTACGTATTATATTATTAGCATACTTCTAGCTGGATTACAAGAGAAAGTTGATAAACCGGCTTGGCCTTTTTGGTCTGTTTCAAAAATCTAATTTGTTCACCAAAATTTCACAGTTTCTTAAGAAGAAGTTAAGAAACACCTGCTATAATTCTTGATATAGTTTTATTTGGGTAAGTACTGGCTTAGGAGTGATTCGAAAGAGAGGAGTTGGCTGGTTTGAATAGCTGCCCAATGTGTAATTCTCGAGAGATCGGTAAGATTAACCGTGGAAGATATTTTTGCGGGGAATGCTGCCATGAGTGGACTATTGAAAACGAGGGACATATTACCGTATATAGAATCACAAGTGATGGAACAATTGTACGTTTACGTTCAAAAGGAAATTTACCTACTAACCTATCTTCTAATGCTTGCTAATTTTGAATTGGTTAAATTTGTTGATAAGAATTTCTGCAAAAAAAATCCTGCAGGGCAATTGTCCTGCAGGATTTCGCTTATCGGAAAAGAATCATTAGTATTAATAATAACGAGAAAAGAGGAAATACCATGGTTAATCTCCATCAATTCGATCTTAACGAGTCTCTCCAGCTACTGAAGTTAGAACAAGATCAGTTTTTATTGCTTAAAGAATTTAAGCCGATTATGGAAAGGGATCTCGAGGAGATCGTTAACCAATTCTACGCTCATATTATGTCGGTTCCGCGGATGAAAGAAATAATCAATAATTTTTCCAGTGTGGAGCGGCTGAAGGGTTTACAAAAACAGTATTTGCTTTCAATTTTTCCGGATCGGATTGATGAAGAGTATATTATGACTCGGGTTAGAATTGGTAATGTCCATAAACAAATCAATTTACCTCCTTTTTATTATTTAAGCTCTTATCAAGTCTTTTTTGATCTGATTTTACCTAGGGTTTTTATGCACTACCGTAAAAAACCAGATCAAGCTCTTCGCTTGAGTTTAGCGATCTTAAGGATGTTTAGCTTTGACCAGCAGGTGGTTATGGGTAGCTATATTCAATCCTACATAGCAGAGATCGATAAAAAGGAAGAATTGGAAAACGCCATTGAGGAAATCAATCTTTTGCAGCATCGGGTCAGCGAAGCAAGCCAATCCTTGGCAGCCACCTCTGAACAGACAGCGGCATCTGCGGCCCATATGCATGAAGCTACGGAACTAATATCTCGAAATGCCGGAGATGCTGCGGAATTCTCTTTGAAGGTGGATAGCCTAGCTCAAGAGGGAGCCCATAAGATTCAACAAATCTCCGAACGCATCCTTGGGTTGGCTGATATGTCTGAAAAAATGCAGGAAAAAATGTCCGAGCTTGATCATAGTTCGGCACGGATTGCCAATATTACCGATGTCATCAAAGAGATAGCTTCTCAGACCAATCTTTTAGCCCTTAACGCAGCTATTGAGGCGGCCCGGGCGGGGGAATCCGGACGGGGTTTTGGGGTAGTAGCGGAGGAAGTGAAGAAACTTGCTAATAACTCTGAGCAATCAGTTAAAGAAATCAGCTCAATGATCGCTTTGACCAGGCAAAATACTACAGCGGTCAGTAAGGTGATCGAGGATACTACTAAAGCCATGCACGAAGCGGCAGCTGAAGCTCGTGAAGTAGTAGGCCGTTTTGGGGATATTATGGCAGCTATCCAATCAAGTATCCAACAAGTTCGGGAGATTGCTTCTCAAATTGACGCTTTAACCATGACCGCCGGACAGATTGGGGCTGCTTCAGAGGATGTGGCTAACTCAGCGACCTCTCTTGCCCAAATGGGTGTAAGAAATTAAGGTTAAGGGAGAGGGATATTTGTGAGGGCAGAGGCTCTATATATTCGCAAGGTTTGGAACTTTTCAAAAGCCTTGGATCTTGCCTTAGTTGATGAGGAGATTGAAAAGGGGTTAAAGGTCCCTATTGGCTTGAGGCATGGAGAAAGGGTGGGGTATATTTCTTTAAAGATAGGGATTGCCCTGGGAATGTCTCAGCAAGAACTTATCCGACTTCTCATTGCCGGATTATTGCATGATATTGGTGCGGTGGGAGGATTTCATAAATTCCATGGAACTCCATATTGGATGAAGGAGCATACTATTTTAGGAGCGGAGATTATCAAGAACTTTCCTGATGGAGAGGCTCTTGCAGAGATAATCCGCTATCATCATGAAGCCCCCCATGCTCCTTATGCGGTTCTCAAGGCAGATCCTTCCCAGGTAAGTCTCATGGCTAGAATTGTTGCTCTGGCGGATAAAGTGGATGTAAATTTAAGCCGTAAGGTTTTAAATAGGGAAGAGCGGGAAAAATTTATTCATTGGCTGAAAGGACAAGAGGGTAAATTGCTTTATCCGGAGCCGGTTCCGGCATTTCTGGAAGTAGCTTCTACGGAAGCTTTTGGCTGGATTTGGAGTATCAAGACCTGCTGCAGGTTTGCCTGGATCTTCTTTTCGACGTGTGGGATGTTTGGTCTACTCCTAGGGTAGACACTAAAGTTATTCGTACCCTAGCGGATACTTTTGCGAAGTTAATTGACCAGAAGAGTAGTTTTACATCTTGTCACTCAGGCTATGTGGCAGACAACGTGGAAAAATTGGCCGCGGGATTGGGTTGGGAGAAAAAGGCCCTGGGAGAAATTCGCATTGCGGGTTTGCTTCACGATCTGGGTAAGCTCTCCGTGCCGAAAAAGATCTTAGATAAGCCCGGCGCCTTGGACCCTCATGAGATAGAGGTGATTCGGACTCACACCTATCACACCTATCATCTTTTGGCGGGAGCGGGTTTTCCCCACCATGTTATTAGGTGGGCCGCTTATCATCACGAGCGCCTGGATGGTAAGGGTTATCCCTTTGGCATCACTGCCGAAAACTTAGATACCGGGGCCCGTCTTATGACTATTGCAGATATGTTCACAGCTCTAACCGAGGACCGTCCTTATCGGCAGGCTCTCAGTCCTACGAAAGCCCTGGAGATCATTGCCCGCGGGGCAGGAACCGCAGTAGACCCGGTGTTAGTGGAGCATGCCCGGAAAGTGTTAACTTGACAGGGGGGTTGCCAAAAAGAAGGGATACACTGTTATCTCGGTGTCATCCTGAACAGAGTGAAGGATCTTCTCTACGGGTAGAAGATTCTTCGCGGGTATAAGATTCTTCGCTAATGCTCAGAATGACACTTAGGCAATGAAACCAGGTAAGGAAAGATAAGAAGATATGACTAAAACAAGAGAAGGCGGCTTCGACTCTCTTGTCTTATTTTTTTTTATAATCGATATTGCTACTGATCAAAGGGAAGTTGTTATTTTTCTCTATAGGAGTTATGATAAGCGAAAGTACAATAAAAGCAAAAGCAAAAGCAAAAGCAAAAGCAAAAGCAAAAGCAGAAGGTGCCATATGTTTTATTCTTTTGAGTTAGAACAGTATTTGGGGGAATTGCTGCCTAAGCGGGATGAGTTGTTGTTGGAGATGGAAGAGCAGGCCTTAAAGGAAACTATTCCGGTAGTTACCCCTCCTGTTGGGAATTTTCTTGCTTGGCTTGTCAAGGTAAGCGGTGCCTCCCGGATTCTGGAGGTGGGAACAGCTATCGGTTACTCAACTCTTTGGTTGGCTAAGGGGTTAGAAGAGCGGGAAGGCAGAATTACCACCATTGATATGAATGTGGATCGAGCCACCCGCGCTAAGGAGTACTTTAGGCGGGGGCATGTAGCGGAAAAGATCCAGGTTCATATGGGGGATGCCAGAAAGATATTACCCCGGTTTACCCCCGGTGAATTTGATTTGGTCTTTGTCGATGCCGCGAAGGGTGAGTACCTGGATTATTTAGAATTAGTAATTCCTTTGATAAGTGATGGCGGGATTTTGATAGTGGATAACGTCCTTTTTCGTGGGTGGGTGGTTCCGGGTTCCGAATACGCCCCTAAGTACGAACGGATGGTTAGTCATCTTCGGGAGTTTTTGCGGAGGTTGACGAATAATCCTGAATTTCAGACCAGTATTCTTCCCTTGGGGGACGGACTGGCTATTAGCGTCCGTCGCTAAGGGCTTTTCAAAACATCTCTTCCTGTCTACAATAGAGGGTAGGGTATGTTTGAGAGGTGGTGGCAAAGATAGCTAAGCTTTTTGTCCATGACCATTTGATGCAAGCGGTTTATTTTGCACCGCGGGGGAGAAAGCGGCTGATGTTTTTAGGGATGAATCTTCAGCAGCGCTATCTCAGTCCCGATGACCGGTTAATTGGTTTTTTGGGGGATGCCGGGGCGGGAAAGTCCTTATTGATTCGGGGCATGTTTCCGGGGTTAGAGCTTACCAATGATGATAACGGGATCAATATTCGCCCCCTGCCTTTACTTGATGATGCGGAGCGGGGGCATTTTCGCGGTCATACTTATCATTTAGATGTGCGATTCGAATCCGCCTTTACCCAACCTTGGAAAATTGCCGAGGCTGTCAAGGAGGCCCTTAGAAAAGGACGGCGGGTAATAGTTGAGCATTTTGATTTGATCTACCCATTTTTAGGAGTCAATGCTGAAGTTCTAATCGGTGTGGGGGAAGAAGTGATTGTAACCCGCCCCACGGTCTTTGGTCCGGAGCCTAAAAGCATTGCCAATATTGTCTTTGAATCGATTAAGTATCGTCGCATGGCCCATAGTGCCGAAGATCTTACTTCCATGATCCTCGAAGAGATGGGTCTGGAACGTCCGGAGATTCATAGCGATATTAAGCACGGCTTTGTTTTGGAGCTGCCGGAAAAGCCGGATATTGATTTGGATATTGTCGAGCAGCGGGTTTTGGACTTAATTGACGCGGATTTGCCCATCAGTTGTTCCGATGATGAGCATATTCGGGTGGGTGAAATGCTTTATCCCTGCACAGGTCCGCGCATACATATAAAGCGGACTTCAGATATTAAAGGTTTTCACTTGCTAAAGGAATTTCGTTATGACCCCATTGAACAGCTCTATACCATTGCCGGGATTGTTGGGGACGAGGTGCCCCATCGCTCCGTCCACCTGGTGGGTGGGCGGAAGGTTTTGACTTAAGCTATGAATGAACTTTTATATTTAAGTTAAAATATAATTTGTAGAAATTATTGAAAAGAGGATAAGTTATGAAACGTTTTGATGGTCGGGAGGCTTTTGAACTCAGGCCGGTGAAAATAACCCGCGGATACACAAGTATTCCGGAAGGGTCTGTCCTTATCGAAGTAGGAATGACCAGAGTAATCTGCACAGCAACGGTTGAAGAAAAGGTGCCTCCCTTTAAAAAGGGTACCGGAGTTGGTTGGGTTACAGCGGAGTACTCCATGTTGCCACGGGCGACTCAAGTTCGCAATCCCCGGGAAGCTAGTAAGGGTAAGCTAACGGGGCGGACTATGGAAATTCAGCGTTTGATCGGCAGGGCCCTACGTTCGGTGGTTGATCTCAAAAAACTAGGAGAAAGGACCATTTGGTTGGACTGCGATGTGATTCAAGCTGATGGAGGGACCCGCACAGCCTCAATTACCGGGGCTTATGTAGCTCTGGTGGATGCTGTAAATCATCTTATGCAAAAAGGAATTCTGAAAGAGAATCCCGTTATGGATACTTTAGCTGCTGTTTCCGTAGGAAAGGTCGGGGGAGTTTCGGTATTGGATTTGGCTTACGAAGAGGACTCCCAGGCGGAAGTTGATATGAATGTGGTTATGACCGGTAAAGGTAAATTCGTCGAGATACAAGGAACGGCGGAGGATATTCCCTTTGGCCGAGAGGAGCTGGATCGGTTCTTGGAGCTGGCGGAGAAAGGCATTCGCGAGCTTATGGGAGAACAAAAGGCTGCTTTGCAAAAGATATAGAATTGAAAGCAGGTTGGTTTTATGAAGGTTTTATTGGCAACGCAAAATAAAGGGAAGGTAAAGGAACTCCAGGATCTTCTTGCCGGTGAAGAAATTGAGGTTATTTCCTTGCTGGATATGGATAATTGGGAAGAGGTTGAGGAAACCGGCAGTACCTTTGCCGAAAATGCGGCTCTAAAGGCAAGAATCGCCGCTAAGCGTTCCGGACTCATCTCCCTAGCGGATGATTCCGGTTTAGAGGTAGATTTTCTCAAGGGGGCTCCGGGGGTATATTCTGCCCGTTATGCCGGGGATCCTAAGGATGATGAAAAAAATAATGATAAGCTCTTGGCGGAGTTGGAAGAAGTGTCGGAGGATCAGCGAACTGCTCGCTTTCGTTGTGCCCTCGTCATTGCTGCTCCGTCCGGAGAGGAATTTTTGACCGAAGGAACGATCGAAGGACGGATTCTTCACGAACGTCGCGGTAAAGAAGGTTTTGGCTATGATCCGCTCTTTTATTTGCCGGATTTTGGTCGGACGATGGCCCAGCTTAATCTTTGTCAAAAAAATAAAATAAGTCATCGTGCCCAAGCCTTCCGTCAAGTTATTCCTATTCTTAAGGATCTTGTCCAAAGAACTAAGAAATAAAAAACCTAAAAAAAGCTTGACTATAAATACCGAATCAGATAGAATAATCATTGTCACGAAAACGGGGTATAGCGCAGTTTGGTAGCGCGCCTGCCTTGGGAGCAGGAGGCCGGGGGTTCAAATCCCTCTGCCCCGACCATTTTTGTGTTAGTGTTCGAGGTTCTAAGATCGGGGTTCACTGTATTAAAGTATGAGCCTTGAGAGGACGTATTCTTGGGCTTCGGAGAGGAACCCTATTGGGCGCCTGTAGCTCAGTTGGATAGAGCATCTGCCTTCTAAGCAGGTTGTCGGGAGTTCGAATCTCTCCAGGCGCGCCATTTCAATCTGATATGGTGGTTGTGGCGAAGTGGTTAACGCACCGGATTGTGGCTCCGGCACTCGGGGGTTCAAGTCCCCTCAACCACCCCATAAAGAAAATAAAGGCCGTGCAGTGCGCGGCTTTTTTTATATTGAGGAAAGATGAGGGGACTTGAACGGGCGGAAAAAGAAAGGCCGACCTTTGGGAGGGCTTTCCCGCCCCGGCGTGATAGCGAGCGTATGCGAGCGGAGCAAGTCCCCTCAACCACTCCATAAAGAAAGTAAAGGCCGTGCAGTGCGCGGCTTTTTTATATTAAGGAAAGATGAGGGGACTTCCGGTGGTTTTTTGGCTATTTAGGCTTTTGTGCTACCGGCGCCGCTAACGGTTAAAAATCATGGGTAAATGGGTAAATTAAGATAAGAAAATATCGATAATAGTATCCAACCTCACTTGACTAAAGAATTCAAAAAAGCCATACTATAGCATAGAGTAAATATTCGAAACATGGTTTCAGTCATTGAAACTATTTAACCGACTGGAGGATTTTGACGTGGCAGAGAAATATGTTCAAACTTTAGAGCGCTCTTTGGATATTCTTGAAGTCCTTGCTCATACCGAAGAGCCTTTAGGGGTAACCGAGATAGGAAATCGGATCAGCCTTCATAAAAGCACAGTACATCGAATTCTGCAAACCCTTTGCTATCGCGGATATGTAGAAAAAGAGACCAATAGTGAACGCTATAAGCTGGGCATCAAGATAGTAGAGCTTGGTATCCGCTTCTTTAATGATCTGGAGATTCGCAAGGTGGCGGGACCTGTCTTAGAGGAGTTGGCTAAAGCTCTTGATGAAGTGGTGCACTTGGTCCTTCATGATGATGGCGAAGTTGTTTATATCGATAAAAGGGAAAGTTCCCACGTGGTTAGTATGCGCTCTAAGGTAGGTCGAAGGGCTCCTATGCATTGTACAGCGGTGGGGAAAGCCTTGCTTTCGACCATGTCTGAGGAAGAAGTCATGAGAATCCTCGAGACTAAGGGAATGCCCGGCTTCACTCCCCATACTCTGACCGAGCCGGCGACCCTCCTGAAAAACCTTGATGAAATTCGGGAATCCAAGGTCTCGGTAGAGTATGAAGAAAATGAGATTGGCATTATTTGCCTAGGTACTCCTGTCTATGATTTTTCGGGGCGGGCAATTGGTGCAATTAGTGTGTCCGGACCGGCAGCGAGGATGAGGGAAAAGGGGATTGCCCATATTGGCAAGGAATTGAAGCATAGTGGAGAAGTTATCTCTGCTAAATTGGGCTATACCTATTATCAAAGCTCAAAATAAGACGAAATAAGGTCAAAATAATTTTTAGAAAATTTACTCTTGACGGATATACCTTGAGATGATAAGATAGCTTCAAGAAAATAATTGAAACGATGTTTTAAATAGTGAAACAGGTTTTAATTATATCCCATTATTTTTTCTCACCCATTTCCTTTTTTTTTAGAGGTTTTGTGAAACGGAGTTTCAACATACGGGACAAAAAAGTAATACCAGACATGCAAATCTACAAGGAGAGTGACAGAAATGAACGCTATGAGACTAACTTTACCAAGCTATAACCCCGTGAAACAATGTCAAGGATGTACCCAACATGACGAAAATAAGGTAGCGGCACACATTCTGTCTTACCAGTTAGCGAATATTATGCTTAAGAGGTATTCCGGAAACTGGCAGATCAAAAAGGAAGAGATTGTCCTCATGCTGGAGGGTTTTGATCAACCTTTATATTTCGAGTTAAATACGGGAACTTTATGTTATAAAACGTTGCGTGCCTCGATTGTTTCCAGATACTCTGTGGAGCGGGGTTTGAATCAACTAGCGGAGGAAATCTCTAAAGATTTTGCTTTTCCCATCAGTCGGGATGAGCATGAAGAACCCTTGTTTAGTCATTTTGTAAAATTGATCGAAATATTCCATGCCCGGTGTGGTTTGAAAGTCGCTCAATGTGAGAAGGGAAATGCTCTGCTTGGCTGGGAGTTAACCCTTGGGGATGAAAAACTTCGTGGCTGGATAAATCCGGATTATATTGTGGAGAACCGTTTTGGTGAGCGTTTTAATATCCGGGAGTGGTTTAACCTCCGTCCTGAAAAAATGGCGGCTTATGTATTTGGTTTCTATCGATTCTGTGAGAATTACCCCTCCCCCATTATTACAATCCAATAATACCTCTTATACAAGGCAAGGAAATTCCTAAAAGGGAGATCCTTGCCACTTTTTTTAGATATAATTTCTCAGTTGCAAGCATAATGTTGGGAATAACAATAATAGTGCGAATATAAAATTTACAGGTTTTTAAAAACCGGATATTTTGAACAAACAAATTAAGGTTTTTAATTAATTTTTTCACAATGGGTTGAAAGAAATATGGGATGAGTTATAATAGTCTCAGTAACTTGAATAGTTTCGCAATTTTAACTATTCAACTCGGTGGTCTGACCATCTAACAGTGAAGGGGGAAGTAAAAGTGGGGGTTTTAGCAGAAGTCTATGAAATGCTAAATACTTGTAACAAATGTGGTTTCTGCCATACATCTTGTAAGACCTACAAAGTGGATGGAGCTGAAACTAAGGTTGCCCGGGGGAGAGTTCAACTAATTAAAGCAGTTGCCGATGGTAAGCTTGAACCGGATGCAGAGTATGAGGATGCCATTAATAGCTGTTTACTTTGTGGAGAGTGCGCGGTTGCCTGCCCCAGCGGGGTTAGTGCCAAGGAACTGGTCATGGCCGCCCGTCGTGATCTGAAGCTTAGAAAGGGTATTAAACCTTTTGCGAAGTCTTATGCACTTAAAACATTAGCAAACCCGAACAAACTTGAGCGAGCCTTTAAACTCTTTGGTGGACTCGGTAAAAATGTCCTTAATAAAGTTGACGGAATGGACTATTTCCGCGGCGTGGATATCAAAGGCATGAATGTGGCTAAAGTCCCATTCTTAAACCAAGTTCCGGAGAGAATTCTTGTGGCTCAACCTAAGCATAAAGTTGCTTTTTATGTTGGTTGCTTCTTAAACTTTTCACTTGATCAAACTGCTCAGTCTGTTGTTAAAGTTTTAACCAAAAACGATTGCGAAGTTATTATTCCCAAGGATCAAGTATGTTGCGGACTTCCTCAATATGCTTATGGCGATTTTGAAACAGCTAAAGTCAATGCTCGTAAGACCATTGATACTTTCCTGGCAAAAAATGTGGATGCAATTATTACTGCTTGCGGATCCTGTGCCGCAATGTTGAAAGATGATTACTTGAAACTCTTTGCCGATGACGCTGCTTATCTGCCAAAAGTTAAGCAATTCAGTGCTCTGGTTAAAGAATTCTCCGAGTATATGGTGGAAATCGGTGTGGACGAAAGCAAGTTCCATAGTTCTACTCCAGTCAAAGTTACCTATCATGATCCTTGTCACATGGTTCGTGGAATTAAAGTTACCGCACAGCCCCGTCAGATGTTAAAGAACCTGCCGAGAGTAGAGTATATCGAGATGTTCGAAGCCAATCGCTGCTGCGGAGCTTCCGGACTTGTGCAAGCCTTCTATCATGAAATGTCTACGAAAATTACTCGTGAGAAGGCCAAAAACATTCAAGACAGCGGTGCCGAAGTGGTAGCTACCAGCTGCCCGGCCTGTATGTTGAGACTCCAAGGCGGAGTTAACATGGCCGGCCAAAACCAAAAAGTAATGCATGTTGCAGACTTAATGGCTAGAGCATACGAAGACTAGATACCTGTGGATCGGATGTTGAAATGATCAAGAGTGGAAGGGCGGGTAGTCATGAGCAATACAATCGTTAGTGATTTAAAAGGGATTGTCGGCGAAAATTATGTCCTGGACAACCCATCAGATATGGCGCAATATCTCAAGGGAGATGGCAATGCAGTTGCAGTTGTTTTCCCCGGAGATACGGAAGATGTTTCGAAAATCGTTAAATATGCGAATGAAAAGAAGGTTAAGATTTCAGTAGCCGGGCTGGTAGCCGATAGGTCGGGTTTAGAGGGCGGAATTGCTCTCATCATGAAGCGCATGAATCAAATTCTTGAGATCGATAGCAAGAACTTCGTAGCCACGGTTCAACCGGGTATGCTGCATCAGGATTTCATCCAAAAGCTTGAAGCTGATGGATATTTATTCCCTGTAGAGCCCTATCTGGTAGATACCGGTTCCATAGGCGGTTGCTTTGCTATCGGGGATTCCGACTCCAAATCCTTTAACTATGGACCTACACGGACCTTCATGATGGGATTTGAAATGGTTACGCCTACTGGTGAAATCATGTGGATCGGCAATAAGTGTATTAAAAACGTTTCCGGTTACGATTTCATTCACTTTGCCGTAGGCAATCAAGGAACCTTTGGTATTTTTACAAAAATTCTTGTTAAGCTTTTACCACAACCGGCGGTTAAGAAGGCAATTGTTGCCCGTTTTGATTGTCTGGAAATAGCTAACAAAACATTTAATAGTTTGATTAAACGTCACATCCATCCGGATCGCATGACTCTTTTGAGTGAGAAATTAGCCAAAGAAGTTCTTCCGGGAGAAGGACATCTGGCTTTAATCGATCTGGAAGGTTTCAATAACTCCGGTACTAATTTAGCCAATGAAATTATTGCTGTCTTTAATCTCGGCGGTGGCCGTGATGTCCAACTTATCGAAGACAAAGAAGCCTATGAAAAGGTTATCAACGGCTGGCTTAGAGTTCGGCAAATGGTTAACAGTGCTCCGGAAAAAGTTCTGGAATTCGTAGTTGGCCCGATGAAGATGCCTCAAGCCTTAGCCCAGTTAAAAGGAATCAACGGGGACTTGGGGGCTTATTCCGGGGTTGTTGTGGAAGGACTCCTAGGTACTGTACGTTTGGTGCTGCCGGAGAATACGGATAAACCGGCTTTGGCCCAAAAAGTCAACAAAATGGCCATGTCCCTAGGTGGCAATGTTACCGGCCTCCTTGGTCATAAACTAATGTGTGAAGTGCATAATGACGCAGAGATGTGGTCTGAAACAACAGGTCTGCTCGGTGAACTTCGCAGGAAATTCGACCCCAACGGGATTCTCAATCCAGGGGTAAATCTGTTGGCTTAATAAAGAAGGAGGGCTGAAAATGTTATCGCAAACGATTGTTGATCGACTAAAAGAGATTGTCGGAGAGAAAAATGTGGCGACTAACGCTACGGAACTCTTCTCTTATGGTTACGATGGCACCCTGCTTAGTGGCGATACCATGGGTGTTGTGTTCCCGCAAACCACCGAACAAGTGGTTGAACTTGTTAAATATATGAATGAGCAAAACATTAAATTTATTCCCAGGGGTGCCGGAACCAACGTAAGTGGTGGAACCATTCCCTCGGAAAAATCCATCGTCATTAGCTTTACGAGGATGACAAAAGTCCTGGAGATCGATACTGAGAACTTCGTCGCCGTTGTTGAACCGGGAGTAGTCAATTTTGACCTCCAACAAGAATTAGAAAAGTACGGCTTTTACTATCCTCCTGATCCCTCCTCTTGGAAAGCATCCACGATTGGAGGAAATATCGGGGAGTGCTCCGGTGGACCTCGTTGCTTTAAGTATGGGGTAACCCGTGACTCCGTTCTGGGCTTGGAAGTAGTTCTTCCCAATGGTAAAGTCATTCGTACAGGGGGACGGAATTTCAAGAGTGAGCCAGGTTACGATTTGACCCGGATCATTGTCGGTTCCGAAGGGACTTTAGGGCTTGTTACCAAAGCTTACCTGCGCATTTTGCCGAAACCCACCACGAAGAGAACCATGTTGGCGATATATAACAAAGTAGAAGATGCTTCTCAAACTGTTGCGGATATCGTGGCTGCTGGAATTATCCCCACAACCTTAGAAATGATGGATAACCTGCTGATCAACACCACCGAGGATTATTGTCATGCAGGACTACCCCGGGATGCGGGAGCTATTCTCATTATTGAGATTGACGGTTATCCCGAAGACATGGATGAGCAAATCGAGACCATTCATGAAGTGACCAAGAAAGCCAATGCCAGAGACTTTAAAATTGCTCAAACTGCTGCCGAAGTGGATCAAATTTGGCTTTCCCGTCGGGTCGCCTTCGGATCTGTTGCCCGTGTCAAACCTTGCTACTCTATTCAAGATATTACTGTTCCCAGAAGTGCTTTCCCACAAGCCATTGAGGGAATTCTTAAGATTGCCAAAGAATTCGATATGATCATCGGTCTTGTAGCTCACGCCGGAGACGGTAACCTTCATCCTTTGGTGCTTTTCGACCAACGGAATCCTGACGAGGTAGAGCGGGTTCATGGTGCAGAAGAAGCACTGAGCAAGCTTGCAGTTTCATTGGATGGAACGATGAGTGGTGAACATGGAATCGGTATCGTTAAGAAAAAATATCTTGATGAAGAATTTACACCGGAGGCTATGGAAACTTTCCGGAAGCTTAAGAGAACTTTTGACCCGGACAATCGCTTTAACCCCGAAAAAATAATCTCAATTTAGTTCTAAGCACAAAAAGCCTGGAGCAAGTCGTGACGGTACGGCTTTGTTCCAGGCTTTCTTCGGCTAATTGCGGGAGACCACAGGTCTACCCTGCTTCAAAATTGGGCTCAACGCTGAAAACGAAAAAATTATATCATATGGAAAAGACTGCATATGCTTAATATGGTAAAATAAATATGTTAAGATAATATGTTAAGATGATGTATCCTAATTGCCGGTGGAAAAATAAAAAGTAGGAGTTGAATTTTTATGGAAAAAAGATTGTACGACCTAACTAAATTAGCGAAGTTTGATGCTAATGTTCCCCAGAAGGTTGTCGTTTACCAATCGGAAAAAACCTTGGCCGCCATGTGGTGCTTAGAACCTGGACAAGAAGTATTCTTACATATGCATCCCAATGCCGACGATGTCTGGATCTGTCTCGAAGGGGAGTCCGGCCTTTACTTCGCCGGAGACGGTAAAGAAGTACCCATTTCCAAGGGAATGGCAATTCTTGCCGAACCCGGTCAAACTCATGGCATGAGAAACACCGGTAAAGATCGTTTTGTCTTTATCGGGGTAGCGGCTCCGGTTCCTGTCCAAACGGAAAGACTGGATTAAAGAAATTAAACCTAGTGTCATTCTGAGCGTGTGCCAAGGATCTTTGGCAGGTAGATCTTTTGAACGAGATATCCTTCAGTGATAAAAAGTCTATAAGTGTTTGATAACTCCTCTTTTGGCAATGGGCTAAAAACCGTACCTTAAGGGGAGTTTTTTTCTATCCCCCCAAAATAGTAAAAAAGCCGCGTAAGTATATTATGAAAGCGCTGGTAACCGAATTCGGACAAGCAATTAAATAAGAGGGAGAGAAAAAGATGAAAAAGTCTATCGCACTAGTACTTAGCGTAGCATTGCTGACCTTGTCTGTATCACCGGTAGTAGCCTTGGGGGATACTTTAACGGAGACGACCAGCGTATCGATAACAACAGATCCGGAAACCACGGATGCAGATGAAGGGGGTAATGTTGTTGACTCCGATGGGAAAGTAGTTAATCCCGGAACACTACCTGACTCACCTCTGTATTGGCTGGACGAGCTTATTGAGAAGCTGCAGGTTGCTTTAGCCGTTAGCCCCGAAAAAAAGATTAAATTGATGGAAAAACACGCTTGTGAGAGATTAGCTGAAGCCTTAGTAATTGCGCAGAAGGTTAGCCGGGAAGAAACTGCTACTGATACTGCCGCAGTTACACCTGATGCTACCAAAAACACCAAAAATGCTGAGGGTGTTAACTCTGAGACCACAGACACCCCAGATGCCGGTGTAACAAAGGAAGAAGCGACTACCCCTACCGATACTGAGAAAGTAGCTCCGGAAGATCAAGAAAATATAACTACTTCAGGGAACAAAGATACCCAACCTGCTAGCCCTGGAATCGAAAAGAAAGTCAAAGCCTTTGAAAAAGCTCTAAAGGGCTATGATGTCAAAATCGCCCATGCTCAAGAATTCTTAGCTCAGATCCAAGATACCGAATCTGAAAAAGCTCAAAAACTGCAAGAAGCACTGGGCAAGGTTAATGCTAACAATGTAGTAATTCTCGGAAGCCTTCTTGAGAAACTGCCTCCCCAAGCTGCCCAAAGAGTAGCGGTTAATATTGTTCGCTCCATGGAAAAGGCCATTGAGAAGATGGAGAAAATGGAAGCAAAAAAAGTGAAACCTGTCCAAGAGAGTGAGCAATCAGATGTTGCAGAGCAAGAAGATGTTGCTCAAGATAAAGAAAATGCTTCTACAACACCTGCGGAAAGCATCGAGACAGGCAAAACCAATGAGAAGACAGTAGTTCCAACCAAAATTCTGGAAAAGTATGCTGCTAAGAGCCGGCTGACCAAAAGTGAGTATAAGGAGCTCAAGAAAGAAGCTCACGAGGCTCTAAAAGAGTTTCAGGAGGACTTGGGATTAAAAGGGCCTCATAAAGATTACCAAAATGTCTCAAAAGACTCGAAGAGAGTTGTCGACAAGAAGGTAGACCGCGATCGTGACGACAATCGCGGAAAAGGCAACCAAAAAGTCGAAAAGAGCAAATGGAATAACCATAAACATGATTAAAAGTTATCCAGGATACTAAAAAAGCTATCCAGGATATTAAAATAATTAAGCCGTAAAGACAGAGCGCAAGAAGAGCTGCGGGGAGAGTATAATTCTTCCCGCAGCTCTAAATTAATAAACAAAGCACACTCATCGTAAGTGTGCTTCAATTTCTTAGTTGGCGCGAGAGAAGGGACTTGCGCCGCTCGGGTACCCTCGATATCACGCCGCTCGGGTACCCTCGCTATCACGCCGCTCGGGTAACCTCACTATCACGCCGCTCGGGTACCCTCGGT
>NZ_CEVWNY010000024.1:0-31435 GCF_982384815.1 Desulfitobacterium sp.
GAATTAATTGTGGTTACCTGGTCCGTTCATCAAATAAGAAAGGGGTGTATAAATGAAAAGGCTTACAAAAAAGGCTTGTGCAGTAGCACTTGCCACCGTTTTCATGTTGTCAAGTAGTTTCGCTCCGGTTTTGGCAGCAGATGATGCCTTGAGAAAGGCACCAGCTAAAGATGCAGCATTCGTTACTGGCCTCGAAGGCTTCAAAAATGTAACGAGTAAAAACTTACTTGGTAAAGATGTGGGAATGCAAGAAGGTTTAATAATTCGCCAAAGTTACATTGAAAACGGCAAGATTATTATTCCTAAATCAGGGCTTTATTACACAACGCGGACTGGAACGGCAAGGATGCTAACAGGCCACAAGATGACTATTTTGGGTAAAGAGTATACCATTGTTGATACCGCAACTAAGTTAGATGTTGTCGCCGATGTTGATGTTAAGAAAGGTGAATCTGTACCACTTGGTGATGGGTCAAAGCATCTTGAACTATCTAGTATCGGAATCGATGGAAATGGCTTTGAAGCACCTGCAGCAACATTCCAGATTTTAAAACCTTCTGGCAACTATTATGGATCAGATTTCCCGGTGTCTCCAAATGCTAAACTCTTTAATATTACTGAAGGTGTATTGAATGACGGAACAGGGAGAACAACAGGAACATATTTCCCAGGAAAAGACGGCCAGAATTTTCATGTAGAATATTACGGTACAAATGTTGCCGTCAGTGGCCAATCCTATCTAATTTCTGGTGATGTAACTGCCGAAGGGGCTCATGTAAAAGAATTTGCAACTGGAGCCATTGTCTACACCCTCTTGACTGAGAAGCCTGCTGTTGAAATGCTACTCGGAAAAGGGGAGAAAGCAACACTTGGCGATTACACGGTTACCATCACTGAAATTACTAAAGATTCAGCGTCCGTTGAATTAACCTCGAAAGATGGGGTAGTTACTAAAAAAACACTGGGCCCCTTAACCAAAGATAACCGGAAATACTTGCCGGCAGATGAAATAACGCGGAATACTCTTGTTGTAAGACCTGAAAATGATGCCGTACAAGTTCAACTTGATGCATTTCGCGAGCCCTTCAAAGATGGCAAAGTTGCTCTGGTAGGCTATACAGATCTGGTTAAATTTGAAAATCCGGGAACCTGGGCTAGTGACCCACGGTTTATTTCCCGGCCCGATACATGAAGCACCTGTTCTTTACTCATCGAGTTGATGCTCGAAAATAAAGACGAGATCGTACTCGATGCAACCAACAACGTGTTTGTTGGTCCGGACGAATATTTCAAAGTTGTTATCGACGAGTTTGATGGTCAAGTTGTCAAAGCATGGCATGTTGAAGATGCAAACGGAAATAAGACGCCGAACTTAGCCGACCGTGCTCAAGGTAAACACATTGACCTTATGCTCAATGTAAAAAACCGTACTGTAGCACATTTTGTGAGCCGTTACCAGGTTGATCTGCTCACTGAACAACAGGCTCAAATTCAAAAACTATCGGCAACAAATCCTTCAACGGTTCCCGAGGCACCTGCGCCTGCTGCTGGTGAAAGCACCGGTGTTCCTATCAGTGTGACGATTGGAATCGCAGTTGTGGCTATAGCGATTATTGCGTTACAAGCGACAAGGAAAAAAGGCGCCTAAAAGTTAAGCTAACGGCTGTGGAAACCGTGTCTCTACACAGATACGGTTTTCACTCTAATCTCTTAAGCAAGTTGAAATATAATAAGAGGAGAAGAAATCATGATGAGATTTAATCAAAAAGCAATTGTTATATTTATAGCGGCCACTTTAATTTTCGGGCTTACCGGTTGCGGCAGCCAACCTTCCGAGGTACCGAAAAATTCCCAAACTAATAAAGCAACAGAAACCAAACCGGAAGAAGCACAAAAACCAACTGAGACCCCCAAGCCTGAAGGGACGCAAAAGCCGGATGAGACCCAAAAACCCGAGGAACCGGCAAAGCCGGCGGATAAAAACTCTCCTGCTAAACCAGGCGCACCGGCGGTGGAAGAAGAAAACTGTAATTGTTAATCTGCCGGCACCTTTGGGCAGCCATGTATGAAAGCACCTTACTCCCTTTACTAACCGAGGGAGTAAACTTTTTCCTGAACATCCGAAATGCAGTCGGTGATTAATACAACAAGTGCTTAACGGGGGGAAAAGAATGCAAGTAAATCGAAGACAATTCCTTGGATTATCCACCGCCGCAGCCTCGCTGGCTTTAGTTGGTATTGGACTTACTGAAGATGAAATCTTTACGGATGCTGCGAATAATGAAGCGGAGGATGTCTGGATACCGACACACTGCAAAGCCTGTGCGGCAGATAACCGATGTCACCTGCTGGTTCATCGCGTCAACGGCGTGGCAGTAAAAATCGAGGGGAATCCCGCTTCTCCGACAAATCAAGGGCAAAATTGTGCCAAATCAGCCGCAGCCTTGCTGACTCTTTACAACCCTTATCGTGTCAAAAATCCTATGAAGCGAACCAATCCGGAGAAGGGGAGAGGAATCGATCCCCAATGGGTTCAGATCACTTGGGAAGAAGCAATCTCGACAATTTCCGAGAAGCTTAAGCAAGTCCATGAGGAAGACCCCCGCAAGTTCGTGTTTCTGGCAGGACATGCGGCGAGCTTAAATATGAATACAGAACAAGATTTTGCCGATGCTTTTGGCACTCCCAATGTTATTGTCGCCGGAACCTCAGTTGGTTGTGGTGGTTCCAGCAGCCCTATCAACAAGATTGTAAATGGTGCAGGTCAGGCAAGGGCTGATTTACTGTACTGTAAATACTTTCTTAATTTAGGCGCTAACTCTCAACAAGGTGGTAAAGGAAACAGCGAAGAGGTTAATGCCTTTGTCGATGCCCGAATTCGGGGGCTCAAAGTCGTTAACGTTACCCCTATTCTAAGTCCGTCTCTGGCAAAAACGGATGAATGGGTTCCGATTGTGCCAGGAACAACAGGTTATTTTTTGTTGTCGATGATAAACGTCATTCTTAATGAGTTGGCAACCTATGACCAGGAGTACTTGTTAAAAAGGACCAATTCACCGTACTTAGTGGGAGAAGATAATTTATACTTGCGTAATGACGAGCAGCATGAGGACGAAGTGCGCGGCTTAAAGCTTGGCAAACCTCTTATCTGGGATCTTGCCGATCAACAGGCAAAAGCCTTTGATGATCCAACTGTTCAAAAACCGGCCCTGGATGGGACGTTTACAGTTGATGGGAAAAGCTGTAGAACTGCCTTTTGTTCACTAAAAGAGCACGTTAAAGATTACACACCGGAAAAAGGAGCAGAAATTACGGGTATCTCAGCAGCTACCGTACGTCGCCTGGCAAAAGAATGGGTCGAACATGCCGAAATCGGAAACACCATAACCTTAGGAGATCTGACTTATCCGTATCGGCCGGTAGCGATAATATCCGAGCAAGGCTCAAAATGCCATGTTGATAATTATATGGTTGTTCATGCCGCCAAAATTTTGTCTCTTATCGTGGGAGCGGCAGAAGTTCCTGGTTCGGCGAAAAGTGCAGGGATACCATCTTATAAAATCAATCCCGTCGATGGGGTTACCACTTCTGAGGAATTCGCCTATGTTCCTCTTAAGAAGAATCCTGATCATCTTTCTTTGGTTGAACACTCACCAATACCGGGATCTTCTACAGGCTTAGCCTGGCTGACCTTATCAGATCCCAAATCCCATGGATTCGACTATACTCCGGAGGTTCTGGGAATGTGGGGAGGAAATCCCCAATCCCTGCTGGGAGACTTTGAACGTGTCAATGCGATCATGAAGAGCTTTCCGTTCACGTTTGCAATTTCTTATGAGTTTGATGAGCCCACTGAATTTGCCGATATTTTATTACCTGAGAGCAGTTGGCTGGAACGTTATGGATTAAGTAGTTATGTCCCTAGAACATCCTTCACCGATGTGTTCCAAGAAAAGGGGAATTACGGTTGGGCTCTTCAGCAACCGGTTTTAGAAAAACCAATTTATAATACAAAAGAAGGCAATCAAATCATTCTTGAACTGAGTGAAGCATTAGGTATTCTAAGAGGCAAAGACGGTGTGCTGGCGCGGCTCAACTCAAGCTTAGGGTTAAAGGGTGATTACCAACTTGACACGACCAAGACGTATACATGGGAGCAAGTCACGGAATTAATGTGTCTTGCAAAAACCGGCGGTCAATACGATCTTGATTGGTTTAAGAAGAACGGAATTGCGGCTTATGATATATATGATATAAAAAACTACTATGGCTATAGTAAATACCCACAAGCAAGACTTCCCATTTACCTTGAAGAATTCGCCTCTCATCGAATTCGGTTGGCAAAGGAATTCGCGGGAAAAGGAATAGTTCGTAAGCCAGGTAATGACTCTGTTTTAAAGCAGTTTACACCTCTTCCATATTGGGAACCCCATCCGGAACATAAAGCTGCGCAGGAATTTGACCTTTATTGCATCAATTATAAAAATATGCAGCATCATTTCGCCTGTAATATTGGCAACGGCTGGCTTATGGAACTTACTGAAGATCAAGATCCCTACTCCCTAAATATAATGATCAATGCGCTTACTGCCGAAGAACGAGATTTGAAGGATGGGGACATTATTGAGATTGAATCCTTTATGGGGGGAAAGATAGAGGGAAAAGTGAAAACCACCCATCTTATTCATAAGGAAGTCCTTGGCATTGCCGGCGCTTATGGGATTCGGGCGTCTAACTTTAACCCTGAAACTAAACGAGGTCCTGCCTTTGGTGACTTGCTCAAGCTTTCGGAAGAACTTTTCAGCCCCTTGAAAATCAACCTTGATCGAGATGTTAAAGTAAAAATCCGGAAGGTATAACGCCAAAGTAAATGGAGGGAAACATAATGGCTCGCTATGGAATGCTGATTGACTTAAGACGATGTGTCGGCTGTTTCGCCTGCGTTATGGCGTGTAAAGCTGAGCATGCAACCCCCAAAGGAGTGACTTGGAACCGGGTAATTGTAAAAGAAAAAGGAGATTATCCGGAGGCACGGATGTCCTTTACCCCAGTTCTATGCAATCATTGCTCAAACCCCCCTTGCTTACAGGTCTGCCCTACCGGTGCGACAGCTAAACGCCCGGATGGTATTGTCACGGTAAACCAGAAGATATGCATTGGCTGCCAGTACTGCGTGGTAGCTTGTCCATATCAAGCAAGAAGCTTTAATAAGAAGTCGGAAGGATATTTCCACGAATATGGTCTAACACCTTATGAGCAACAAGGATATAAGCAACATCTAAAGGGAACTCCGGGGAAGTGTAATTTTTGTTATGAACGGGTAGACCAAGGATTAGATCCAGCCTGTACTGTCAGCTGTCCGGGGGGTGCCCGAATTTTTGGGGACTTAGATAATCCCCAAAGCAAAATCTCTACCCTCTTACGTGAGTATGAAACCTTTCAGCTTGCAAAGGATCAGGGAACCGGTCCGACCGTGTATTATATACCTGATTATAAAACAGCGGAAGGGGTGGACGGCTGATGCATCCTCAACAAGTGTGGCATGATCTTGTCGTTTGGTATCTCTTTTTGGCGGGGACGGGAGCTGGGATTTACCTGATTGCCATTGGGAATAAATTATTGCGTAAAGACACCTCCCTACAGAATATTGGGTATTTCTGGGGTCCTGCTTGCGTTGCCGTGGGAACGGGCTTTTTACTGCTTGATTTAGGAAGACCTTTGGCGGCCCCCTTAGCCGTACTTAGACCATTTTCCTCAATGATCTCGATTGGGACGATTATCCTATCTCTATTCTTAGTATTAGGTTTGATGCAAATAATTCAAAATCTATACCGCAAAAAGAACTCACCCGGTTACTTAGATTGGATAGGTTTTTGTCTGGCGATAGGAACAGCAACCTACACCGGGCTTTTGTTAGGAGTGGTTAAAGCGATTCCGTTCTGGAATAACCCTATTCTTCTCCCGATACTATTCTTGGCCTCAGCTCTATCCTCGGGAATTGGCTTTGTACTCCTTATCCTTATCGTAACTAAAAAAATTAACAAGGAACAAATTACCCATACCCTAAGTTCAATTGTTAAACTCGATATTGGTCTGATACTTGGTGAGCTAATCATGCTCAGCTTAATTCTTTATCTTTCAAATCTAGAAGGTGGAGCGGCAGCAAGTAGTGTCGCGTTTCTTATCAAAGGATTTCTCGCACTTCCGTTTTGGGGGTTAGTTATTGGCGTGGGGCTGTTGCTGCCTTTGCTGCTCGAAACATTTGTTCATACTCATAAAGAAGGTATCTTGTTGATTTGTGCCCTTGCACTTCTTGTTGGAGGAATTGCGTTACGGTATTCAATAGTTTTTGCAGGAGCATTTGTCCCGTTTATCTAATGTAGCCCCATAAGTTGGAAAGTAAACAACGTCAGAATTAGACATCCCCTTGCGTCTAATAAGACAGTTAGCTAACAAGATGGGTATCCAGTCTAAATTATTACTCAGATTCAAAACACATAACGGAGGGGACTTTTAATGTTTAAATTAGCAAAAACACTTATTCTCGGCGTGTGCTTAACTCTTGGTTCAGCAAGTGCGGTATACGCAAGTGATAGTTTGATAGCGGAAAAGGCTAATGATAGTTCATTAACTGTTGCCAGCATCATGGTGGCTCCGGATGCGCCTGTTTCAAGTCCTGCTTACCCCGGTCAGGAAATCGATCCCGACCTGCTTAAATTACAACAGCAAATTGACCAATTTGTATTTGAACAACACCGGGGCGAGTTTGCCGATCAAGGATTTTCCGTGACGCATACGGGACCGATGAAGGATTATGTAGAGATTGGCATCCAGCCATATAGTGACCAAAGTGCCGAATACCTTTACAGCATGTTTGGCAAGGAAAAAGTGAAAGTGGTTGAAGGGCAGCTCGCATCAACTTTAGCCGCAGATATCGGTAGGGCGGAGCCGGCTCTCTTAAGGGCTGAATTGCCTGCTTCAGATGTGGAGAGTGATGGTGAGGTTAAGGCTAATGTGGTTTCCGATGATGTTGATAAAACTGCGGAGATCAGCATTACTTCCGCGGAGGATAGCAAAGGAGCTGAGGCCGGAAACGAAAAAACTAGTAATGCACTACTCTACGGTATCGGTGCTGTGGCTGTTCTTGGTGTCGGAGTTGTTGGTCTAAAGGGGTTGCGTTCTAAGAGTAAATAATATTCGGTGGGCTGGATAGAAGTATTATTTGGTAACTTTGCCTAATCGAAAAGAGTAATAGAAACTTTTAATGGGGATACTCTCTTTTAGAAAGATGTATTTGAGGTGAAAAAGTTTGAAGAAAAAATTATGCATTATTTTTGCTTCTGTGCTCTTACTCTCAGGATGCGGGGCGAGTGGGACCCAGAATCAAGATAAGAATATGAATCTGGATAAACCGGGTCAGCAAGTAGAAACGAATATACCAGGTAACACAGACCAAGGTCAGCCGACTCCGGGAAATGAGCAAGACAACAAGGATGATCAGCGGGCAAGTCTGGGGAAAATTCATCTGGGAGATCCCTTTAGCCAAGTGGAACAGATCTTGGGCAAAGATTACAAAGAGACTCTTTATGAAGAACCCGGCCATTTTCCGGAAGCCTGGTACAGTCGAGAGTATACTAAAGGTATTAAATTTGTTGTCGGCAAGGACTCAGGTAAAGTTCTTGAGATTGATACGGTAGCAGGTGATTTTCCCACTAATCTTGGTATCAAAGTAGGGGACACTGCCGAAAAGATTTCCCAACAATATGGTAAGAGATATAAGTCTTTTGAAAGCAGACATGGAGACGGACCTCTGGAAGGCTTTTACCAACTTGAAGAGGATTTAGTCATGATTTTTGATTATGATAAGAATGATGACCAACTTCTCAATAAGAATGTCAAACCGGATTCCAAGGTGGAGATGATACGGCTGACCCGGTCTAATTACCTAGACTAAAACTTAACCACAAAACGCACCCTTTTAGGGTGCGTTTTGGCTGTTGGTGTCGTGTATGCACAAGTATCGTCAAAATGCTTTAGGTTAGAGTATGCATGAAATCGATTATCGCCTTATTGACTGCTTCCGGTTGTTCGATCATAGACATATGGCCTGCATCTGGAATGCGAATGAGCAATGACTGAGGCATTTGGTGAGAAAGATATTCAGAATACTTAATCGGCGTCATTCGGTCCTCCTCTCCGCAAAGAACCAAAGTAGGCAGAGTAATTTTTTGAACGTTATCCATTAAATTAAAGTTATTACAGGCCTGAAAATCTGCCAATAAAACCTGAGTTGGGACAGTTTTCATTTCTGCGGCCGCCCGCTCCAAGATCGCTGGATCAGTCTTAGGAGAATAACTATATTTTATATTCTCTAGAGGATGTTCTCCCCGAGACAAACTTTCTAGTGTTGCCGGGTTCACCCTCAACCTCCCGCCGCTGTCAACAATTATCAAGCCTTTTAGACAATCCGGATAGGTTAAGGCGAACTCCATTACAATCGCGCCACCCATGGAATGCCCGGTTATGACAAAAGACTCCAGTTCTATCGCTTGGACAAATTCCCATATGCATTCTTTATAGGCCTGTATGGAATTAAATGCTTCACCTTTCGAAAGTCCATGACCAGGAAGATCGAGAGCTATCAGATGATAATCCTTGATACCGGATAGTTGATTTGCCCATCTGCCTCCGGTTCCTCCAGCACCATGCACAAATAGGATGGTTGGTCTATCTGGCATATATATATTTTTTTGCTGGTAATAAATATTTTTTCCTTGAACTTCAATATACGGCATTTTTCTCTCCTTGTTTATGGAGCATTTTTAAAGACAAATAATTACTCAATATTCTCGATAATCATTGCCAGACCTTGACCTCCGGCAATGCAAAGGGTTGCCAATCCATACCGGGCATAACGGCGTTTTATCTCATGTAAAAGGGTAACGACTATACGAGTTCCCGAATTGCCAATAGGATGGCCGAGGGCGATAGCTCCCCCGTTAACATTAACCTTATCGGTACCTAAACCCAGTTCCTTTAATACAGCTAAAGATTGAGCAGCAAATGCCTCATTTAATTCAATTAGATCAAGATCATCCAGCGTAAGGCCCGCTCTAGCCAAAGCCTGCCGAGTAGCTTCTACAGGGCCGATGCCCATAAGGTCCGGCGAAACACCTGAAACCCCTTCCGAAACAATTCGGGCCAAAGGCTTAATTCCCAAAGTTTGGGCTTTATCAGCGGACATCAAGACTAACGCGGACGCGCCATCATTGCGGCCGGAAGAATTTCCGGCGGTTACAGTGCCATCCTGTTTGAAAGCTGGTTTTAAGTCGGATAATGCTTCCATAGTTGTTCTTCGGGGATGTTCATCGACGGAAAAATAGGCGGCTTGCCCTTTGCGCTGAGGTACTGGAAAAGGAACAATCTCATCCTTGAATTTACCGGATTCAATTGCGGCAAACGCTCTTTCTTGACTCTGTAAAGCAAATTCATCTTGTTCTTGCCTGCTGATATTATATTTAACCGCTAAATTCTCAGCCGTCATCCCCATTGTCAGCTCCCCGTAGATTTCTGAAGGTTGCGAACGGGGCTGGCTTTCTGTATTAGGGTCAAGAAATAAAATATTTCCTGCTTTGGCACCGTAACGTATTTGACGGCTATAGTAGGGTGCTGTACTCATCGACTCGACTCCACCGGCGATTAGAATATTATTCAACCCCAGAGCAATTTGGTGTGAACCATTCAGAATAGCCTGAAGTCCAGACCCGCACTGCCGGTGCACTGTATAACCCGGAACTTCCACAGCCAGCCCTGCTTTAAGTGCGCTCAAACGGGCAATATTTGGATTATCGGCACTCTGCTTACCATGGCCGAATATTACTTCTTCTATATCGTTACCGATATCTTTACCGGTTCGTTTTATAGCTTCTCTAATTACAAAAGCAGCTAAATCCTCCGGCAAAATATCCTTAAGTGCTCCTCCAATTCGTCCTACAGCGGTACGAGCTGCAGATACAATTACGACATCCTTCAAGTGGATTCCTCCTTATATTCAGCTCTTACTCTACGGGGTTAAGGATTATTATTATCTTCCCATATAATTGGGTGATCTTTTTTCTAAAAAGGCACTCAGGCCCTCATTATGGTCCTCTGTCCCAAACACCACTGTCTGGGCAAGTCTCTCCATATATAAGCCTGAATTTAGGTCTGTATTACTGCCGGCGTTGATGACCGCTTTTGCAAAACGAACTGCGAGCGGGCCTTTTTGCAGAATCGATTTTGCCATGTCCTTAGCCGCATTAAGTGATTCTCCTCTTGCCACAACCTTATTTACAAGCCCAATACGCAAAGCCTCAGCGGCATCAATTATTGAGCCGGTAAGAATAAGTTCCTTGGCTTTTCCTATTCCTACTAAGCGAGTCAAGCGCTGTGTACCACCTGCTCCGGGTAAAATTCCAAGATTTAGTTCCGGTTGTCCAAGTTTAGCATTTTCCGCTGCAATGCGCAGGTCACATGCTAAGGCAAGCTCACATCCCCCGCCTAAGGCAACACCATTAATCGCTGCAATCGTGACTTTTTCCATTGATGCTAAACGATTGAGGACAAATTGATTTTCGTTGAGATATGTTTCTAAAATTGTACGTTCTTTTAGGGCAGCTATATCGGCTCCGGCGACAAAGGCCTTTTCTCCGCCGCCTGTAAAGATGACCACCTGAATTGACTCTTCATTTTCGACCCATTTGATGACTTCATCTATATCCCTAACTGTCTGCCGATCTAGGGCATTCCGTACGGCAGGGCGATTAATAGTCACTATCCCAATCCCTTGATCAACCTCAAGGATAAGATTTTGGAATTCCACGATCATACCCCCTATTTATCTGTATAGTCGTAAACGCCTTTCCCAACTTTACGTCCTAAACGACCGGCATTTACATACTTGACCATTAGCGGAGCGGGTTTATACTTTTCGCCGAGCGTTTGGTGAAGATACTCTAAAATCTTTAAGCGAACATCTAATCCTATGAGATCAACCATTTCAAAAGGCCCCATGGGATGATTTAAACCGAGTTTAATGGCTTTATCGATATCTTCCGGCGTACCAAGTCCTTGCTCAAGCATAATGAAGGCTTCATTGCCGATCATGGCGTTGATTCTCGATGTAACAAAACCGGGATATTCATTGATCTTTACCGTTTCCTTACCCATTTGATGGCAAGCAGCGGCCGAAATTTCATAGGTTTCCGCTGATGTTTCCAGAGCACAGATAATTTCGACCAATTTCATCATGTGTACCGGGTTGAAGAAGTGGAGGCCAATAACTTTCTCAGGCCTTTTTGTAGCAGCGGCAATTTCTGTGATGCTCTTCGCTGAGGTATTGGTGGCGAGAATTGTGTGAGCTGGACAAAAGGAATCTAACTTTGCAAAAATCTCCAACTTTAATTCTGTAATCTCGGGTACTGCCTCAATTACTAAGTCTACATCTTTAACTGCTTCTTTTAAGTCGGTTACGCAATGGATATGAGCTAAAGCCGCTTCTTTTGCTTCGGGTGTTACTTTACCGCGTTCAACACCCTTTTGCATATTACCTTCAATTATTTTTAAGGCGTTAGCCAAGACCTCTTCACTAACATCCTGCATGTTAACGTCAAAACCACCAAGAGCGCAAACATGTGCAATTCCTCTGCCCATTGTTCCGGAACCAATAACAGCAACTTTATTTACATTCATTTTTATACACTCCTCCTATTGAATATACTCATATTCTTTTAATAACTGGGCACTGATGATGTTCTTTTGAATTTCGGAAGTGCCTTCATAAATTCTGGTAATCCGAGCATCGCGATAATACCGTTCGAGTGGAAAATCCTTCATATATCCCATGCCGCCAAAAATTTGCAACGCCTTATCCGCAACACGGCAATAGGCTTCGGATGCAAAGTATTTTACGGTAGCGGCGTCCTTAATTACTTTCATTCCCTGATCAACCATCCATGCTACCTTATAGGTTAGTGCCCTCGTCGCCTGAATATCGACCTCCATATCGGCTAACATATGTGAAATAGCTTGGAAAGAAGCAATCATTTTACCGAACTGTACCCTTTGTTGAGCGTATATAGTGCTAAGTTCCAGCAACTTCTGCATAGAACCGAGATTTCTAGCTGCCATCCCTGCCCGGCCGTTCGCTAAGATTTTTAGGGCATTGACATATCCCTTACCTTCCTGACCCAAGATATTTTCCGCAGGAACTTCGCAGTCTTCAAAAATGATCTCTGCCGTATGTGATCCTCTTAAGCCCATCTTACGTTCTACAGTACCAATGCTAAATCCGGGGAAGTCTTTTTCCACGATAAAGGAGGTAATTCCTTTAGCCCCCATAGACTTATCGGTTGCTGCCATTACAGTAAATACCGAGGCTTCAGTTGCATTTGTAATGAAGTGTTTTGTTCCGTTGAGGATGTACTTATCCCCCTTACGCACCGCGGTTGTCTTAAGATTCGAAGCTTCTGAACCGGCTCCGGGTTCAGTCAAAGCAAAGGCACCAATTTTATCCCCAGCCGCTAAATCAGGCAGGTATTTCTTCTTTTGTGCCTCATTGCCCATTTCAACAATCCCAACAGTCCCGATACCGTTGTGGGCGCCAATTAAGGTCGTGAACCCATTCGCTGTTCTGCCTAGTTGTTCAAATATTAAACATTTACTAACCATATCCATCCCGGTGCCGCCATATTCTTCAGGAATGCTTAAGCCAAACAACCCCATATCCTTTGAGGTTTCGATAATGTTCCCAGGAATCAGGTCTTCTTCATCTATTTTCTGGGCAACTAAATCAACTTCATTATCTACAAAATCCTTAACCGTTCTAACAATTAGCTCTAAATCTTGATCAATACTAAAATCCATAATCTTTTCTCCCCTCTATTCCTACGTGCTAAATAATTCCCTTTTCCCTTAAAGTCTCAATGCCACTCATACTGTAGCCCAAATGCTTCAAAACTTCATTAGTGTGTTGTCCCAACAAAGGGGGAGCTATTCTGACCGAACCAGGAGTATCCGAAAGGGTGTAAGGAATTCCTAATACCTTTAACATGCCAACCGTGGGATGTTCTATCTCCTGAATCATTCCTCGATGCACTACTTGAGGTTCTTGTAAAACCCGGGCGATATCGTTAATGGGACCTCCTGGAACACCGGCTTGCTTTAGCTTTTCGGTGAGTTCCTTGGTCGTAAGGGTTTTTGTCACTTCTGTCATCCGAAAAATGAGTTCAGTTCGATTTTTTACCCTATCGGCATTAAGGGCAAACTTAGGATGCTCTTTAAGTTCGTCCAGGCCAATTGCATCACACATTTTCCGCCAAAGCCAGTCATTGGGAACCGCAATAATGGCATAACCATCTTTGGTTTCAATTGCATTATATGGAGCCAGGCTAGGATGTCCTGAGCCCATTCTTTGCGGGGATTTGCCTGTGGCCAATACACCTTGTGCTAAGTAGACTTGCAGAGAAACGATCGATTCCAGAAGTGAAGCTTCGACATATTGGCCCTCGCCTGTTTTTTCTCTAGCCCAAAGGGCCATCATCACACCGAGAGCAGCATATAGACCCGTCGTAAGGTCTACAATTGAGAAACCAACCCTAACCGGGGGACGGTCTGGTTCGCCGGTGACACTCATTAACCCGCCAAAGGCTTGTAAAACGAGGTCATAGGCCGGTTCATCCGCCATTGGACCTGTTCTTCCATAACCGCTCACGGCACAATAAACAAGTCTTGGATTGATTTTTTTTAATTCTTCATAACCTAAGCCGAATTTCTCCATAGTCCCATTGCGAAAGTTTTCAATTAATACATCCGCTTCAAGCACAAGCTTTTTGACGATTTCCTGACCTTCTTTAGTTTTAAGGTTTAAGGTCATTGCCCGCTTGTTCTTATTCAGACTCATAAAGTAGCAACTTTCGCCCCCCTGAGTAGGAGGAACATAGCTTCTTGTCTCATCGCCAAGTCCTGGTTGTTCTACCTTGAGCACATCTGCCCCCATATCTGCCAGCAGCATGCTGCCATAGGGCCCGGCCAAAGTGCGCGAAAGTTCTAAAACCTTTATTCCTTCGAGCGGTCCATTCATATTTCTCCTCCCCAAAACAGTAATTATCATAATCGGAACGTAATCCCGTTAATGGAACGTTAAGTTTAAAAAAATATATAGTATTTTGGAAGTGGGTAGGTTGACCCACTTCCAAAAGTCAACTTTTTTACATTGCTGGTTTTTGCTCTGTAGAATAAGGGTTATACATTTTTTCTTTAACGAATAATGCAGGGATTATACCTGTTAAGGCATACGATATACCCAAGAGCCCAAGTCCAAAACCGATTGAATGTGTTTCAGCAACCATGCCAATAATCACCGGTGCCATCGCTGCACCTGCTCTTCCGATATTATAAGCACCACCTACGGCTGTCCCCCTAACATCAGTAGCAAAGCTTTCCGTCATGAATGTTGCATTTACGGCGTAAGGCATACCATATAAGAACCCGAAAATTGTAAGCAGGAGGACAATGTTACCAGGAGTATGGTAGAGAATAATAAAGGGTAAGAATAATGCTGTGAGCAGGCCACCTGTTACATACATTGCTTTCCGACCGAGCTTATCAGCTAACCAACCGGTTACCATTTTGCCAATAATCATAGCGGTATATGTTCCAACTAAGTAACTTGTCATAGTTTTAAAGTTAAAGTTTAATTCACTGACTAAGTAAGTTGGTAGCCAGGAACCTACGCCATAATAACCAAACTGCAAGAAGGTAGAAGTAAGGCTCCAAATGAGGAAGGGTACGAGTATCTTACGGTCAGTAAGGATTGTCTTCCATTCGCCCCGCCGTCTAACTACCGATTCCTTGGTCGCTGTTTGCCATCCCGCGGGTTCGGGTATAAAACGCCTCATAATAATGGCCAAGATGACTGGCGCCAAGGCTATCATGAATAGCGGACGCCAACCGTAGCTTGGGAGAATGGCACCTGCCAATAAGGCGGCAACCAAGTAACCGACTGACCAACCGGCTTGAACAGTACCAAGTATGGTTGTTCTTTTTTCTGTTGGCACGTATTCCGACATTAGGGTGTTGCACACCACATATTCTGCCCCTAAGCCTAATGCAGAGATGAAGCGAACAATGGCAAATTGCCAGTAAGTTTGCGTGAAGGCAAGAATAAATGTACCGATTGAAAAGACAATAATGGTCCAGGCAACAGTTTTTACCCGGCCTATACGGTCAGCTAACCAGCCACCGAAAAAACCACCAATAGCCATCCCTATTAAGGAATAAGTACTGAGTGCACCGGCTTGGGTTTTAGTGATCTGAAAATCGCTCATTAAATGGGTTAAACTTAAAGATAGAAATTGTAAATCCATCCCATCTACCAATAAACCAATGAAGGAAGAGATAAAGACCAAAATCCATATTTTGTTAGTCCTATTGTTGGCTTGCACCATAAAGTAACCTCCTCAATTTCTTTATAGTTCACTCCTAATCCCTCATGATTTCCACTCTTTTTTCTCTTTAGATAATTCCTCAATTTTATACTATCTATAAAGGGGTAAGTGCTTGGTTAATATCACCTCTTTCCGGATAAAGTTCAATTTGGATATTGTTCCGTATATGGAACGATATTCCTCAATTTGAACAATGATATACACAAAACTTTTTTTAGTCAATACACTTTCTGAATTTTCCGAAGATTAATTTTATTTCGGAATAATTCTATTGCTTACATGGATTACTCGGTTTATAATTGGTCTAAAAATCTCCCAACAATTAGGAGGAAAAGAATATGGAAGTTGCCAAGCAACGATCCGAGGTTCCAGCTGTTCAAGCAGCAATCCGGATTCTTGAGTATCTCAGTCGATATAAATATAAAAACAGTACATTATCGGAAATTGCCAAGAATTTAGAAATTAATAAAAGCACCTGTCACCGGATTTTAAAGGTTCTAGAGGACTATCACTTCGTTTTTTATGAGCAGGAGACAAAAAAATATAGCCTTGGCTCTTATCTCATAGTGCTGGGTTCAAGGGCTTCAGAATTCACCAATTATTTAGACATGATAAAACCAATATTAAAATGGCTTTGTGCTGAAACAGAACAAACCTGTGTATTATTGGAACCCATTGCGGACTATAAGCTAATGTACGTAGCCAAAGAGGAGCCCAATTTTCCCGTTAGAGTAACTGTTAATGTCGGGCAACACTTTCCGTTGACAAGTGCTTCTTTTGGCAAATGTTATTTAGCCTTTTTAGACCAAGCGGAAGCGGAGCAGCGTATTAAAAAAATTGGCTTTAAGCAATTTACCAGTAAGTCAATTACAAATTTAAAACAGTTCAAATTGGAGTTAGCGAAAGTACGCCAACACGGTTATGCGGAAAGTTTCGATGAGCATACAGTAGGCGTATACGGCATTTCTGCGCCGATTTTTAACGAGAATATGGATATAGTTTTCGTGGTAGGCTGTGTCGGCCTATCCCAACAATTAAATTCTCCTTCCAAGGATCATTGTGCTAAGCAAGTAGTCGAAGCAGCTAAAAAAATAACGAGATTGATAGGCGGTCGTATGCCCAAAAATCTATAAACGGGCTATTTTTTTTAATTCAGGCTAAACTTGAAGAACTTATCTCGATATTTTGTGAATCTTAGCAAAGTTCCTATAACTAGCTCTTTAGGACAAATCGGATAAAAGAAAGATGTAATGACTTACTCCTGCTTAAATGAGAGCAGGGCTATTGCAAAGCGATCAGAATAGTTCAAAAAAGTAGTTTTGTGACGTCCCTTTTCTTTAAAAATAAACAGAAGGTTCATTCTAGAGTTTACAACTCCCCAAGATTGTGTATATAATACTTTAGAAGTTAATAAGGCTGGATGATCTTTTCAGGAGGTATGTTAAGCCATGGCCGACTGGAAAAGGACAGGACTCTGGAGAGTTCCGCAAGGACGCCGAAGGGGCAAGACAGCTAAAACTGTTCAATCTCTCAGGCAAAAGGACAGAGAATTTAAGCGTGTTGAATGTATGCCATGATGAATGACATATGGCTACAAAGATTCGCCTAAAATTTCGTTCGCCGGAGTCAAGCTTAATTTGACTCTTTTTTATTTCCTGGAGGAATGCGTGAAGGATCTTATAATTTACTCATTGCGGGAAAAATGAAAAGAATTAAGAAAAGAAAAGGGGTAAGGAAAATGAACTTTGAAAATGCTAACGAAACCTCCAATCGCGTGATCATCTCTATTTTAGGTAAGGACCAGATCGGAATTATCGCTTGGCTGACCGGGCGTTTGGCGGAGAAGTCTATCAATGTACTCGATCTTAGCCAGACTATCCTGCAAGGATTCTTCACCATGATCATGATCGTAGATGTGACCCAAGCCACCATTTCTTTAGGGGATCTCACCAAGCAATTGCAAAATGAGGGAGAAGCCCGGGGCTTGAGGGTCAATGTCCAGCATGAAGATATCTTCTCCTTCATGCATCGGATATAAGGAGGTCGAATTAATTATGAAAATGCATATCGCACCTCATGAAATTCTGCAAACCATCGAGATGGTGGAAAATGAGAACCTGGATATCCGTACAATTACCATGGGAATCAGCTTGCTGGATTGTGCCGGAGATGATATCCGGCAAGTAGAGCAAAAAATTTATGATAAAATCACCCGCAAAGCCGAGCACTTGGTAAAGGTAGGGGAGGGTCTTGCCTCCCGTTATGGGATTCCTATTGTTAACAAAAGGGTTTCCGTAACACCGGTTGCTCTCTTAGGTTCCAACTTTAATCCTGAGGAAATGGTTAGATTGGCTAAGTCCCTAGATAAGGCAGCTAAGGCAGTAGGAGTCAATTTCTTGGGGGGATTTTCCGCCCTTGTTCAAAAAGGCTTGACCAAAGGGGACCGGGCCTTGATTGAGGCGATACCACAAGCATTATCCGAAACGGATATGGTCTGTTCCTCAGTAAATATAGGCTGCACCAAGTCCGGCATCAATATGGATGCAGTTCTAAAAATGGGTGAAGTGATCCTGGAGTGTGCCCGCCGAACTGCGGAGCAGGATGGAATCGCTGCAGCAAAATTAGTAGTCTTTTGCAATGCTCCGGAGGATAATCCCTTTATGGCCGGGTCCTTCCATGGAGTGGGCGAGCCGGAAACAGTGATCAATGTGGGGTTAGCGGCCCCGGTGTTGTCGCTCATGCTGTAAAGAAGAACCCCCAAGCGGATTTGGGGGAGCTGGCTAATCTAATTAAGCGAACGGCTTTTAAAATTACCCGGATGGGTGAATTGATCGGTCGCGAGGCTTCAAAAGAGTTGAAGGTACCTTTTGGTATCGTGGATCTGTCCCTTGCTCCCACGCCGGCGGTTGGAGATAGTGTAGCGGAAATCATAGAGAATATGGGCTTCGAGCGTTGCGGAGCTCATGGGACTACAGCGGCCTTGGCTTTACTTAACGATGCGGTAAAAAAGGGAGGAGCAATGGCCTCTTCTCATGTGGGGGGATTGAGCGGGGCTTTTATCCCGGTCTCGGAAGATGCGGGAATGATCCAAGCAGTGGAGCTGGGGGCGCTAAGCATCGATAAGCTGGAGGCTATGACCTGCGTTTGCTCGGTGGGCTTAGACATGATTGCCATTCCGGGGGATGTAGAACCGGAGACCATTGCCGGAATCATCGCTGATGAAGCGGCTATTGGCATGATTAATAAGAAGACAACTGCGGTACGGGTAATACCGGCCATCGGCAAAAAAGTCGGGGACCGAGTGGAATTCGGGGGACTTCTTGGCGGTGCTCCGGTGATTAAGCTTAATCCCTTTTCGTCCCGCGAGTTTATCCGTCGCGGCGGTAGAATTCCTGCCCCGATTACCAGCTTGTCTAACTAAGCAAGATCCTTCGTCATACTTCCTCAGGATGACATTGAGTTAAACTTGCATGCTTCTTTAGGGCGACAATAATAACATGGGTCTGTCAAACTAATATCTAAGCCTGTCAAACTAATATCTAAGCCTGTCATACTATATTTAAACCTGTCATACTGAGCGGTAGCGAAGTATCTTGACCAAGAATCTATACCCGAATTTATAAAGGGGTTAAAATTATTCCAATCACATTTTTTTGGGGTTGCTCGGGGTAGAATAAGTCATAAGCAAATTACCGAATTGAGATAAAGGGGGATTATCTTATGACTCAGATTATGAAAAATATTGAGTTCTCCAAGGTATTGGACTTAAGGGAGCTGATTACCTATCAACCGGGACAAGTGATTAGCCGGACCATTGCCCAAAACTCTATCGTCAGTATTACCTTATTCTCCTTGGATGAAGGTGAAGGGATTAGCACCCATAAGACTTCCGGCGATGCCATGGTCCAGATTCTAGATGGAGAAGCTGAGATTACTATCGGTGAGGAAGTTTTCAACGTAAAAGCGGGGGAAACCCTCATTATGCCATCGGATATTCCCCATGGGTTAGAAGCTCGCCAACGTTTTAAAATGTTGTTGACTGTTATAAAGTATTAAGACTTGGGAGTATAGAATCTAACCTTTAGGCAAAAAGGCAGTTTAAGCTGCCTTTTTTACTTGCTTTCGGGCGCAAGCCGGGCTTTCTTTAAGTCATGCAGGCATGAGCAGCGTTACCCAGGGATGGAACGATTGTTATAGCTTAATGTGATTAAATATTGTATACTTGGCCATAAAAGGTTGCTTGATTAAAGAAATGTAGGTAAATTATAACCATGCCTCATTAGGAGGAAATACCTTAGAATACGGAGGATGCTCATGATACGTCTAATTAATAATGGAACATACCTTATTCAAGGGAAACGACCCTTAGAGGTAAAAGATACAAATGTATATTTGGGTCAGGAACTCCTTAATCCTGAAACCGCTCGTAAGAATACCATGGCTTATCAGATTCTCTCCCGGCATAATACTTCCGGAGATATGGATCAGTTGAAAATTCGTTTTGACGCCTTAACTTCCCACGATATTACTTACGTGGGGATTGTCCAAACTGCCCGGGCTAGTGGTTTGAAGGAGTTTCCTCTCCCTTATGTATTGACTAACTGTCATAACAGTCTCAATGCAGTAGGAGGAACAATTAATGAAGATGACCACGTGTTTGGTTTATCTGCGGCGAAAAAATACGGTGGCATTTTTGTACCTGCTCATCAGGCCGTAATTCACCAATATATGCGGGAAATGATGACCGGCTGTGGCAAGATGCTCCTCGGTTCCGACAGCCATACCCGTTATGGCGCTTTTGGCACCATGGGTGTAGGTGAAGGGGGACCGGAGCTGGTCAAACAACTTCTGAATAAGACTTATGATATTAAATATCCCGGCGTTGTCGCTATTTATTTGGAGGGCAAACCCCAGCCGGGGGTAGGTCCTCAAGACGTAGCCTTAGCAATTATCGGGGCGGTATTTAAAAATGGCTTTGTTAAAAATAAAGTGATGGAGTTCGTGGGTCCCGGCATTGAAAATTTATCCGTGGATTTCCGCAGCGGTATTGATGTTATGACCACGGAAACTACCTGCTTAAGTTCCATCTGGGTAACCGATGATAAAGTGAAGAAGTATTTTGCCGTCCATGGCCGTGAGGATGCTTATGCTAAATTAGAGCCGGGTGAAGTGGCTTATTATGACGGCATGGTTGTAGTTGATTTAAGCAAGATTGTGCCGATGATTGCCCTACCTTTCCACCCCAGCAATACCTTTACCATTGCCGAATTAAATCAGAATCCTCTGGATATCCTCAAGCAGGTTGAAGAAGAAGGAAGGAAACAGTTGGATAATCCCCGGATTAAGTTCAGCTTGACCGATCGGGTTGTTAACGGCCGACTCCAAGTGGACCAAGGAATTGTGGCCGGTTGTGCCGGTGGCAGCTTTGAAAACATCATGGATGTGGCTGCTATTGTTGATAGTCATTCCGTGGGTAATAATTATCTTTCCTTTAGTGTTTACCCCGCCAGTCAGCCCATTTATTATGAACTGATTAAGCAAGGTGCTATCGGTAAACTCATGGAGGCAGGGACTTTGATTAAGACAGCCTTCTGTGGACCTTGTTTTGGGGCCGGAGATGTTCCGGCCAATGGCCAATTGAGCATTCGCCATACCACTCGTAACTTCCCCAATCGGGAAGGCTCAAAGCCCGGAGATCTGCAGATCTCTTCCGTAGCTCTGATGGACGCTCGCTCCATCGCCGCTACTGTCATCAATGGCGGACAGTTAACGGCAGCAACCGAGCTTGACTTTACACCCACTGAAGCGGAGTATGAATTCAACTCTGACATTTATGCCAAGAGAGTATATCAGGGGTTCGGGAATCCCCAAGTTGATGAAGAGTTAAGGTTCGGTCCTAATATTGCAGACTGGCCGAAAATGATTGCCTTGCCGGAAAATGTCCTTCTGAAATTTGCCGCTGTAATTCACGATCCCGTCACCACAACGGATGAGCTGATTCCTTCCGGGGAGACCTCTTCCTATCGTTCTAACCCCTTAAGACTGGCTGAATTCACCTTATCCCGTAAAGAACCTCAATATGTAGAGCGGGCCAAAGCAGTTCAGGCATTAGAGAAGGAACGCCAAAGTCTGGTCGGGGGTGAAAAGGACTTTACCGGTCTGAGTGAAGAATTGCGCTCAGTGGCAGAACAGGTGCTCAAGGCCGCTCCTAATTACGCAGATCCGGAAAGTGTACTTGCCAATACCGGAATCGGCACGGTGGTATACGCTGTAAAACCCGGCGATGGTTCGGCACGGGAACAAGCCGCTTCCTGCCAGAAAGTTCTCGGAGGTTGGGCTAACATTGCTCAAGAGTATGCGACAAAGCGTTATCGGAGCAATCTGATTAACTGGGGAATGCTGCCCTTTACTTGGGAGAAGGACCAAAATACGGTTTTCCAAGTAGATGATTACCTCTTTGTCTCGGGAATACGCCAAAGCATATTAAATGAAAATGACGAAATAACTGCTCAGTTGATTACTGCCGATGGGGTGAAAGAGATTAAGCTCCAGCTTAATCCTTTGACCCAGGATGAAAGAGAAATCATCCTCAAAGGAAGTTTAATCAACTATTATGCAGCGAAGTAAAACTTACTTTAAAAACCGAACTTAAAAATTACTAGAACTCTAGTTTAAAGATTCAACGCTGAGACGCCAAAATAAGGGTCTCAGCGTTTTTATTACGTCGGGTCATTCCGAGCCCAAACGTCAGGTCATTGTTATGAAATCATAGCTATTTGTCATCCTGAGAGAGGAACCGACCGAAGGATCTAGATCCCTCACGACCTTCGGGATGACAGAAAGGGCAAAAACTGCTAATGAATAATTTAACAAACATATTGTCGAAAAAGTAGGTGCCAAATCCTGTGGTCTGCTTTATAATGGTGAATGTATGTTGTTTGTTTCGTGTATTTTGTATATTTTATTACGGGAAAAGGGGTAGCATGAATCATGAATCAAATCGTTCATAACAATTTAGCGGTATCGGAATTGATTGAAATAGCTCTTAAACGCGGTGAAGGCGTTTTGGCTTCCACCGAAGCATTTCGGGTAAGTACGGGGAAATATACCGGACGTTCCCCTTTAGATAAATTTATTGTAGATGAGCCTTCTGTTCATGAGCAAATTAACTGGGGTAGTGTGAATCGTCCAATTTCCCCGGAAAACTTTGAGAAGTTATATGATGAAGTAAAAGCCTATACCCAAACTAAAGAGGAACTGTTCATCTTCGATGGATTCGCCGGGGCTGACGAAGAATATCGTCTTCCCATCCGCGTGATTAATGAATTTGCTTGGCAAAACCTTTTTGTTCATCAACTTTTTATCCGCCCTACCCAAGAAGAGTTAGCGAACCACCAACCGCAGTTCACGATTATTGCCGTACCCGGTTTTAAAGCCAACCCGGAAATCCATGGGACTCACTCCGAGGCTTTTATCATCTGCTCCTTTGAAAAAAGAGTTGTATTAATCGGCGGCACTCACTATGCCGGCGAGATGAAGAAATCAATCTTCAGTGTTATGAACTATTATTTACCCTTAAGAGAAGTTATGCCTATGCACTGCTCGGCAAATGTTGGTAAAGAAGGGGATGCGGCCTTGTTCTTTGGCTTGTCCGGAACAGGCAAAACAACTCTTTCTGCTGACCCGGAGCGCCGTTTAATCGGAGATGATGAGCATGGTTGGTCCCCAAATGGCGTGTTTAATTTTGAAGGTGGCTGCTATGCAAAATGCATAAACCTTTCAGAAGAAAAGGAACCGCAAATTTGGGGTGCCATTAAATACGGAACAGTATTAGAGAATGTGGTTCTTGAGCCGGAAACTCTCGCTGCAGATTATAATGACTCATCCCTAACGGAAAATACCCGGGCAGCTTATCCCATTGATTATATTGACGGGGCTGTTATTCCTGGAGTGGGCGGACATCCTAATACAATCGTGTTCCTTACTGCTGATGCCTTTGGTGTGCTACCCCCTATCGCCAAATTAACTAAAGAACAAGCTATGTATCATTTTATGTCCGGATATACCTCCAAACTGGCCGGTACAGAGCGGGGAATTACCGAGCCGGTGGCTACTTTTTCGGCTTGCTTTGGCGCACCTTTCCTACCTTTGGCACCCCAGGTTTATGCCGAGATGCTGGGAAATCGAATCGATACCTATGGCACCCGAGTTTACCTGGTTAACACCGGGTGGTCCGGCGGACCTTATGGAGTAGGCAAACGAATTGATCTTCGTTACACTCGGGCTATGGTTTCCGCGGCTTTAAACGGGTCTCTGGAAAAGGCTGAATTCACAGCTGATCCAATCTTCGGCATCTTGGTCCCTGATCAAGTAGAGGGAGTACCCAGCGAGGTTTTGAACCCACGTCTAACCTGGCAAGATCAAGAAGCCTATGCTGCTAATGCTAAAGAGTTGGCTCAGCGTTTTATTCAAAACTTTGATCAGTTTAAAGGGGCGGCTAAAGAGATTAAAGAGGCCGGCCCTAAGGCTTAAAGCTATGATCCTGAGTGCAACATGCATTCAGGATTTTAGTTTGATTATAAATATCTTAGGAGTGATCTTGTGAAGATAAAAGAGTATGAGGAAAAGCGAGTGATTATGAAATTCTTAAGCCTTATGCTAACCCTGCTGCTCCTATTTTTAGCAGCAGGCTGTACAGTTTCCGATGCTCCTGCTCCAAATAATCATAGCGGCTCAGGGGAATCAAATTCTACAAATCCTCAGGCTGATCTAAACTTAACAGTGAACTTTATTGATGTGGGTCAAGCCGATGCTACCCTTATCAGAACTCCGAATGGGAAGAACATACTTATTGATGCAGGAAATAACGCTGGTGCTAAATTTCTTACGAGTTACTTAAAGGAGCAGGGGATAGAGAAAATCCATGTTCTGATCGGAACCCATCCCCATGAGGATCATATTGGCGGCATGGATACAGTCGTTGAGAATTTTCAGGTCGGGCAAGTATTTTTGCCCAAGGTGACCGCTAATACGAAGACTTTTGAAGATGTTTTATTGGCTATTCAGGCAAAAGGGCTAAAGATTAAGGAAGGAAAAGCAGGGGTGAAACTTGACTTGGGTCAGGTCGCAGAAGGCCCCCGGCTTTCTGCCGAGATCATTGCTCCACGCGCCGGTAAATATGAGGATACCAATAACTATAGTATTGTCTTACGCTTGGTTTATGGATCAAATAGTTTTCTTTTTACAGGAGATGCAGAAGACGTCTCCGAACAGGAATTGCTGGCTGCCAATATTGATTTGCAAGCTGATGTTCTGAAAGTAGGTCATCATGGGAGTAATTCATCCACTACGCCCGGCTTCCTTGCTAAAGTTAAGCCTAAGTACGCAGTAATTCCGGTGGGAGGAGACAATACGTATGGTCATCCCACCCCTGCAGTCCTTAAGCGGTTGGATAAGGCGGGGGTAAAAGTTTATCGGACCGATAGACAGGGAACAATAACTGCGATAGCGGATGGTTCGATGATTAACTTCAATACGGAGAAGTAGGTTTATGTGGGTTGAAAGGAGTGCTTTGGCATGAAAGGAATTATTGACCGTTTTGAGGGTGATTATGCTGTGGTTGAAAGGGAAGATCGTGTCATGATTGATATTCCCCGTCACGAACTTCCTCCTGAGGCCAAGGAAGGGGATTCTATTATTCAAGTCGATGGAGAATATAGACTTGACCGCAATGAACTTGCAAGACGCAGAGAAAATATTGAGCGACTTACTCGTGATTTATGGGAATAGATCAAAGCAGGAAGAATAAAAAGATTTGACGGAAAAATTTTTAAGATCTTCACAAAATGTACACATACATACTGTATAATATTTCTGAGTTGTTTGTTGAAGGAGGTAACTAATTGCAACAGCCTGTGAAGACTTTTACTAAGGTCCCCAAACCTTTCATTAAGTTATTGAATAAATTGCCTTGGAAATCACCGAAGATGATCGGGGGTGGATTAGCAGTTCTTTTGATCATCGGCGGCAGCGGATACTATCTGAACACCACTGCTCCGGCAGCCTATGTAATTGTCAACGGTAAAACTGTGGGAATCGTTGAAAGCGTCAAGAAAGGGGAAGAGATGCTCGAGGAAATCCTTCAGGAAGAAGGGGCTCCATTCGGCGAAGCAGCGAATACCTCTGATAATATTGAATATAGTAATGCCAGGATCGATAATGGCTATAAACCTTTAACTAAGGATGAACTGAAAGGAGAATTATCCTTCTACCTGGATGCCGTGCAACTTAAAATTGCCGATATGCCCCTTTTTACTTTTGCCGACCAAAAGGATGTGGATAAGCTCTTGAAAGCTTATCAGGAGATTTACGTTAAAGAAGATGAGAATAATAAAATTGCTTCCGTCTCTTTTGAGGAAAAAGTAGAAACAAAGGACGTACAGGCTTTGCCGGAGGAAATTTCATCAGTTGAAGAAGCCTTAGCCCAACTCAAGCAAGGAAATGTGCAGAAAGAAGAATACATAATACAAGAAAAAGATTCGTGGTGGCTGATTGCTCGTAAAAATGACCTTAAGACTGTAGAGGTCCTTGCAGCTAACCCTGGGGCAACCCTTGATACAATCATTAAGCCTGGAGAAAAAATCAATATTGAGAAAGTAACCCCCTATCTCACTGTAGTTTGGGAAGGAACCAAAACCGATACCGAAACAATTCCTTTCGATGTGGTAACAAAAGTTGACAGCAATTTAGCCAGTGGTAAATCAAAAGTTACCCAGGCCGGCGCTGATGGCGAAAAGGTTGTTACATACTCGTATGTACAAAAGAACGATCAAGTAGTTACCAAAAACATCGTCGATGAGAAAATTACTAAGCAGCCGGTTTCTCAAGTTGTTGCCAAAGGTCCCCAACGGATTCAGGTAGCCAGTGCCTCCCGGGGTAGCGGGGTGATACCCAGATTAGTTCGACCTTACGGCGGCGGTATTAGTTCCTACTACGGCTATCGGGGGGGAGAATTTCACACAGGTGTTGATTATGCCGGCTCAATCGGTGATTCCTATGTGGCTGCCGCAGCAGGTACTGTTGTCACAGCGGGTAATTTAGGGAATTACGGCAATTGCATAATAATTGATCATGGTAATGGAGTTCAGACTCGTTATGCCCATTCCTCCAAATTATTAGTGAAAGTGGGACAATCCGTTTCCCAGGGAGAGACGATCGGCTTAGTCGGTTCTACCGGACGTTCTAGTGGCCCCCATCTGCACTTTGAGGTTATTGTCAATGGCGATACGGTAAATCCCCGGGATTATGTGCGCTAATCATATTTTTACTACTTAGTGGAGGGAATATGACCAAGGTAGAAAGAGTTTTAGCGATGATTAATGGGGAGGCAGTTGACAAGCTCCCTAAAGGTGAGTTTCATATTGAAGACGGCTTAATCGGAAAGCTTCTCGAGCTTACTTCTCCCCAATCCCCCATAGCTATTGACTTTAAGGCCAGAATCAAAGCATATAATTTATTGGGGCTTGATGCTCTTGTTTTAATGTCCGATTCCAAAAACCTGAAGAATCCGTGGCAGGAGTTAAAAAAATGGCGAAGAGAAAGTGATTACTTCCTCTTCGCTTTGATCGATGGGCCTTTTCAGGCAGCAGCCCATGAGTATTCCGATTTTACGGATTTTTTAATGGAGACGGTGAAAAATACGGAAAAGATTGACAGACTTGTCCAACGGTTAGTTAAAAGGAGTCTGGAGCTGGGACAAGAGGCTATGGCCTCAGGTGCTCACGGTATTTTGATTGCGGATGATATTGCCTATAATCACGGCTTGTATATTTCTCCCCGCACAATGCGGGAAAAGTTTTTTCCCGGTCTTAAGGAACTGGTACAAAGCTTGCAGCGCGAGGCTCAAGAAGTGTTGGGTAGTAAAATTCCGATATTCTTCCATTCCGATGGAAACATCCAACTTATTCTGAAGGACTTAAAGGAAATGGGGTTTGATGGTGTTCATTCCCTGGAACCTGTGATGGATTTAGCCGAAGTTCGTGAAGCCACGGGAAAAGAGATGTGCCTAATGGGTGGCTACGATTTAAGTTGGTTTAGTTGCGAAGGAGTCGGCAAGGTAGATGAAATTCTCAAGAAAACTCTACGGGGAGGAAGGTACATTTTCGGCAGTAGTGCCGGTATCCTCAACACAGGCCTATCAGCATCCGCTGTTTTAGAAGTCTATCAATATGTGGACAAATTGACAACTCCCCATGGCTAAAGTCAGGGGCCTTACGGTCCGTTTCGGTAAACTTGCTTCGGGTGGAGCTTTAACTTCATCTTAAGACTGATTTATCCAAACAAAAAAGAGGGAAGGCATTAGGATATTATCCTTTTGTCACCCTCTTTTAAGATTTATCACGATTTACTTGCCGGTTTCTATAAGTGTAAGATTTTCGATAACCTTATCCAAGACTTTAAGACAAACTTCCATTTCTTTTGGATCAATACCTTGGATGGTTTCGAGGTTCGTTTTATTCCCCATAGACATAAGACCGTCGCGTAAGTTTCTCCCGTTCTCCGTAAGATAGATCAGATTAGTGCGTCGGTCATGAGGATGTCTTGTTCTCACTACTAGATTATTCTTCTCCATGGTATTAATAATCCGGGAGACACTGGGTTCATCCTTGTTCGAGGACAATGCCAAACTATTTTGAGTTTGGCCATCTTCGCGCCACAAATAGAGAAGAAGCCGCCACTGTTCTATAGTGACACCAAGATTCTGTTCCTTAAAATTTTGCGACAGGCGTTGTGATATTAGCCGGGCTGATTTATTAACTTTAAATCCGAATGATTTTGCTGTATATTCTTGAAACGTTGGCATATTGATACCTCGCAATACTCTTGTTCTATTTTTATCATAGTCACATTTTGTTGTTTGTGCAAGTGTTTAACAATAGGTTTCATAGAAAATTAACATTTTATTTTTAGATATGTACAATAAATTTATTTAATATAACTATGCCGGAATTTTTAGGAAATTTAAATATAATATATTTGATAGGGAAAATGTAGATAAGATAAGTAAGAAGAGCAGAAAAAAGAACTTTGAGATACTTCTCAAAGTTCTTTTAAAAATTCCTAAAAGATTACCAGTTGCTGCGTTTACGTGGAGTATAGCAGTCGCGGCAATATACGGGTTTGTCACCAGTAGGTTGGAAAGGAACGGTTGTTTCTTTTCCGCAGGATGAACATACAGCGGGGAACATTTCCCGTTGTGGACGGGAAGAGTATCCACCGTTACGGTTTTGAGCTTTTCTGGCCGCACGGCAAGATGGGCAACGGCCAGGCTCGTTTGTAAAGCCTTTTTCAGCGTAAAATTCTTGCTCTGAAGCAGAGAAAACGAATTCGGCACCACAGTCTTTACAGCTTAGTACTTTGTCTTCAAACATTCAAAAAAAACCTCCAAGATTTTAAATTCCACCCGTTTGTATGGGAAGTGTCCTTACTCCCCAAAGCCGGAGGCAATCGAGAAGGTTTTCATCCGCAAGAACAACGAGTTTATTTCATTATAGCTAATCTTTGAAGTAGAGTCAACAACTGCCAAGAATTGTTTTGCAATAATTAAAGTTATTAAACAGAATTTAATAAATTCTATCACCATAACCCCAACAATGGGTTAAACCGTGACAAAAGGAGATAAGCGATGCTATACTTAGTAAGTCGATATTAATTATTATAGAAGAAACATAGAAAGGAAGTGGGGTTTATTTGAGTGTACTTTTAGAAAAATTTAAAGAAGTTTTACTCGCTGTTGTACCCATAGTTATCCTTGTTCTGGGTCTTAATTTTACATTAACCCCGTTAGAGCCTCATTTATTATTTCGATTTCTGCTGGGAGCATTATTAATTATTCTCGGATTATCGATCTTTCTTTTTGGTGTTGATATTGGCATTAGTAAAGTAGGAAGCCTGATGGGAGCAACTTTGGCGAAAACCAATAAGTTATGGATCGTTATCGTGGCGGGTTTATTGCTTGGCTTTTTTATCTCCGTTGCTGAACCGGACTTGCATATCCTTGCGGCGCAAGTAGATATGGTTACCTCAGGCATTATATCCAAGCTAAGCATTGTCGCTATTGTTTCCATTGGGATAGCCGTATTGCTCACCTGTGGCTTGGTTCGCATAATCTACAATGTTCCGCTCTATAAATTGCTCACAGTTGTTTATTTGTTTATTTTGGGATTAAGCTTTTTTACTTCCCCGGAGTTCTTGGCCATATCCTTCGATGCTTCCGGGGCGACTACAGGGGCTTTGACAGTACCTTTCATGTTAGCTCTTGCTTTAGGGGTTTCGTCCTTAAAAAAAGACGGCAAAGCATCGGAGAAGGATAGCTTTGGCCTCGTAGGTATAACCTCAACCGGTGCTATCATAGCGGTAATGATTATGAGTGTTATATCCAAACAGGATAAACTTACAGGAAGTCTCCCGGAAGCTGCCGCTGGCTCCACCTCGGTAATAGCACCATTTATTCATAAACTACCGACTATAGCTCTGGAAATTTTATTAGCTTTAGCGCCCATCATTTTTATATTTTTTGTTTTTCAAAAATTATCGTTTAAACTATCGAAAAAGGCCTATCGTAAGGTTATAAAGGGTTTGGTTTATACGTTTATTGGCTTGGTTCTGTTTTTAACGGGAGTCAATGCCGGCTTTATGGAAGTTGGAAGCAAGATTGGCTACAATGTAGCCCTTTTAGATAATAAGCTCATCATCATTGCCATCGGATTTGTCTTGGGGTTGGTTGTAATTTTAGCCGAACCGGCAGTTTATGTATTGACACATCAGATAGAAGATGTTACAAGTGGATACGTGAAAAGATCGGTGGTATTGGTTGCCCTTTCTATTGGAGTTGCTTTTGCAGTAGCCTTATCCATGATTAGGATTTTAATTCCCGGACTTCAGTTGTGGCATTTTCTTTTGCCCGGTTACCTTATTTCAATTCTCCTCATGTACTTCGTGTCGAAATTATTTGTGGGAATGGCCTTTGACGCGGGGGGAGTTGCTTCGGGTCCAATGACAGCGACATTCGTTTTAGCTTTTGCCCAAGGTGCTGCTGAGGCCATCGAAGGAGCCAATGTCTTGGTCGATGGTTTTGGCATCATTGCCATGGTCGCGATGACACCGCTTATTGCTCTCCAAATATTAGGTTTTATTTTTAAAATAAAATCGGTGAAGGAAGGAATAAATCAAAATGAAGGATAGCCCTCAGGGAAAGGAATTCGAATTGATCTGTTTTGTAGTTAACTTCGGTATGGGGAGCAAAGTAATTAAGCTTGCTAAGCAAAACGGAATTTCCGGAGGGACAATCTGCTTAGGGCGAGGAACAGTCAATAACCCCATTTTAAAGTTTTTGGATTTAACGGATATCCGCAAAGAAATTGTACTGATGATCGGGGAAAAAAACACAACTAAGCAAGCTCTTGAAGTTCTAAGTGATAAGTTGGCGTTGCATAAGCCGAATCACGGAATTGCTTTTGCAAGCGCCGTAAGAGGTTTTGTGGGTCTTAATCGCTATTACCGAAGTGAACAGGAAAGTCGAGGTGCAGAAGCTCCTATGTATAATGCCATATATACAGTTGTCGATAGAGGTAAGGCGGAGGAAGTTATGGAAGCTGCCACAAAAGCCGGTTCAAGAGGAGGTACTATCATCAATGCCAGGGGCTCAGGTATTCATGAGACCCATACTCTTTTCGCCATGGCTATAGAGCCGGAAAAAGAGATCGTGCTGATTCTATCGGAGAGCAATACCACCGAGGCTATCGTTGCGGCAATTCGTCAGGAACTTCGTATTGACGAGCCTGGTAACGGGATTATTTTTGTTCTCGATGTCAATAAGACTTATGGCTTACGTCAATGAACATTCACGTAGAATTGACTAACCGGTACCATTTATAATCTAATAAGAAAAG